>JAKIYB010000004.1 GCA_022708765.1 Armatimonadota bacterium
CGCCGAGCACCGGCACCCCGCCGATGACCGGCCCGATCACCGGAATCGCGCGTGCCAGTCCGGCAATGACGCCGAGGAGCAGCGCCCCCGGCACGCCCAGCGCGATCATGCCGATCGTCACCACCGCCCAGGCGATGACGACGAGCACGATCTGCCCCTGGATGTATCGGCGGAAGATGCGGTCCATGCCCCCGCCATAGCGCAGCACGCGCTCGCGAAACTGTCCCGGCACGAAGAATAGCACTTGCTCGCGCACCGCCCGTGAATCGGTGAGGAAATAAAAGGCGATGAGCGGCACGAAGATGAGTTCGACGATAAGCCCGGCCCACTTGCCGATATGCTCCACCATTCCCAGCGTCCACGCCGCGAGTTGACCGGTGAATTCGGACTTCTGCAGTTCGCGCTGCAGGTCGGCGGCGATCTGCGCGCGAACCTCGGCGGGCACGTGCGCCAGATACCAGGCCTGCAATTGCTCGACCTGCGCGGGCAGCTTGCCCTGGGTGAAGGTGGTATAGAGCTCGGTGGCTTGCGCCTTGATCGTGCCGACGATAGCGGTGCCCATCCCCACCAGCACGCCGGCGATAAGCAGGTAAATGATCAGCACGGCGGCCACGCGCACGGCGTGCGCACGGCGCAAGCGGGTGGCGCGCACTGCCCACTCGACTACCGGCTGCAGCAGATAAGTGAGCACAGCCGCCAGCAGCAATACGGTGGCGGCGGAGCGGAAGTAGCGCTCGAAAAGGAGGAAGACAATGACGATGACGGCGGCGATGAGGAGGCCGTAGAGCAGCATCCGCCACCACGGCGTGGGGGCGGGCGCAAGCGCCGTATCGCCAGATTGGGCTACCATCACGACTCCTCATTCGAGAAAAGGGCCGTCCAAAGCCGGATTGCTGACCGGAATGGGGGGAGTATACCCGTTATCGCCGTATCTTACCCGCGCGCCTTGCCGCGCAAAGTAGGCGGCATGTGCCGATTTCCGCCCATCGCTCCCCTCACACCGCGAATGCCGCCGGCAACGCCGCTTCCACGCCGAAATGCACTTTCAGCACCTGCGCGATGCGCGTGGCGGCGCCGCCGTCACCGTAGGGGTTGGCGGCGCGGGCCATGGCCGCGTGGGCGGCGGGATCGGTGAGCAGCCGCGCGCCTTCTTCCAGGATGGCGGCACGCACCGGACCGATGAGTTTCGCTACGCCGGCCTCCACCGCTTCCGGGCGCTCGGTGGTATCGCGCAGCACCAGCACCGGCACGCCCAGGCTGGGCGCTTCCTCCTGGATGCCGCCGGAATCGGTGAGGATGAGCCGGGCGCGTTTGAGGAGCTGCACGAAATCAAAATAGTCCGGCGGCTCGATGAGGCGCACGCGCGGGTGGTCGCCGAGTACCGACTGCGCCGTTTCGCGCACCACCGGATTGCGGTGGACGGCATACACCAGGCGGGCGTCCGGCACGCGCTCCAACAGGTCGCGCATGCCCAGGCATGCCTGGCGCATCGGCTCGCCCCAGTTTTCGCGCCGGTGGGCAGTCACCAGGATCAGCGGGCCGCTTTCCTCATCCGCCCAGGCAAGCTCCGCCGGCAGCGGGCGCGGGCGGGCGGCGTAGAGCAGCGCGTCAATGACGGTGTTGCCGGTGACGAAGATCGTCTCCGCCGGCACGTTTTCCTTCAACAGATTATCGCGCGAAGACGCGGTGGGGGCGAAGTGCAGCGCGGTGAGCACGCCCGCCAGCCGGCGGTTTGCCTCTTCAGGATACGGCGAGTACATGTTGCCGGTGCGCAGGCCGGCTTCCACGTGGCCGAACGGCACCTTGGCGTAGAACGCCGCCAGCGCCGCCGCGAACACCGTCGTCGTGTCGCCCTGCGCGAGCACGATATCCGGCTTGACGTCAGCAATCACGCGCTCTAACCCTTCCAGCGCGCGAATGGTAATCTGCCCCAGCGTCTGCCCCGGACGCATGATGTCGAGATCCACATCGCCTTGGATCTCGAATTGCCGCAGTACCTGGTCGAGCATCTCGCGATGCTGCGCGGTGAGCGCCACGGTGACGCCGAAAGCGCTGTCGGCGCGAAGCGTGCGCACCACCGGCGCCATTTTCACGGCCTCCGGACGAGTGCCCATGACGGCGAGTACATTAATAGTCATGCGTGTCAATCCTTCATTCTGTCAGCAGTGTTTCGGACTGCGCGGAAGCCGCCGCCCGCTCGGGAAGGCAGCCGATACGGTTGTTCCACATCTTGCCGGCGATGGAAACATGGCCAGCCGAGAATTTCCGCCGCCGCTCATCGCCAGAGAGCCAGCCACACGGCCGCCATGCACCCGATGCCGGTGAGCACATAAATAGTGAGGACCACCAGCCGCTGGTTCATGCCCAGCGCCAGCAGGCGGTGATGCAGGTGGCCGCGATCCGGCATGAAGATGGGTTGGCGGCGCCAGAGCCGGCGGATGATGGCGAAGAGAGTATCGAAAATGGGGACGGCGAGGATGAGCAGGGGCACCGCCAGCGCCGCCGCCGCCGCCACCTTCCAATTCTGCAGGATGGAGAGGGCGGCGATGGTAAAGCCGAGGAAGTGGCTGCCGGCATCGCCCATGAAGACCTTAGCCGGATGGAAATTGTAGCGCAGGAAGCCGGCGCAGGTGCCCACCAGCGCGGCGGAGAGCAGCACGAAGCCGAAACTGCTCTCCATCGCCACCATCGCGATAACGAGGAAGGTGAAGGTGGCGATGGCGGAAACCCCCGCCGCCAGCCCGTCCAGCCCGTCAATAAGGTTGATGGTATTGGTGACGCCGACGATCCACACCACCGACAGGGTGACGCCCAGCCACTTGGGCAGGTCCCAATCCAGCAGCACCACCATGCGCAGGCCGAAGATATCCAGCGTGACCAGCGCCGCCGCGAGAATCTGACCGAGCAGCTTCGCCCAGGCGGGAATCTGGAACTTATCGTCCAGCGCGCCAAGGGCGGTCATCAGCGTGGCGCCGGCGAGCAGGCCCCACACGCGGTTGTTGCTGAGGCTGTCGTGAAAGAACAGCATCAACCCCACCGCCAGCGCGAAGGCGGCATACATGCCCAGGCCGCCCCAGCGCGGGGTCGGTTTGGTATGTACGCGGCGGGCGTGCGGCTGGTCCACCACGCCCGCGCGCTCGGCCAGTCGCATGGATACCGGCACCAGCAGCAGCGCGAAGGCCAGCGCGGCGAAGAAGGCAAGGACGATGAGGGCCAGCTTGTCCCCGGAGATAGCCAGACCCAGTGCTTCAGCGAGTTGATCGGAGCGATTCATGACGATGTGACCGTTTCCGCTTCGGCGTCGGCAATGAGCGCGAGGCGGCGGGCATGGCGCGCCTCGTTCGGCCACGCGGTGGCGAGAAAGACGCGGACGATCTCCAGTGCCAGGTCCAGCCCCACCACGCGCGCGCCGATGCACAGCACGTTGGCGTTATTATGCAGCCGGGCCATGCGCGCGGTGAAGGCCTCGTGGCACAGCGCGGCGCGCACCCCGCGGACTTTATTCGCCGCGATGGAGCCGCCGATGCCCGTGCCGCAGAGGAAGACGCCGAACTCCGCTTCGCCGCCGCGCACCGCCCGCGCCACCGCCAGCGCGATGGCCGGGTAATCCACCGACGCCGGCCCGTCGGTGCCGCAATCCAGCACCGCGTGCCCCAGCCGCTCCAACTCAGCGCGAATGGCCTCTTTGTACCCGAATGCGGCGTGATCAACGCCGAGTGCAATCTTCATAATGGCAACATACCTGAGTCCGATGACAACGCCATGACGCGCCGATGACGGGACGATAACATTTCCGCCGTCATTGTACCGTATGCGGGGAGGGGATGCCAAGGTGCGGGGCATCGCCGTGTATTATCCCGCGCCAGATGCTATTATGCGAAATGCGAGGTGATGCATGCCTATTCATAGAAGGAAGCTGAAGCGGGCGGCGTATGGGTCGGACCGCGTGCTCACCCTGGTGTGGGATAACTGGCCGATCCATTTCGACCCGCGGGTGGTAGCGGAGGCGGCGGCGCAACGGATGCCCCTGCTCCGGCTGCCCACCTACGCCCCCTGGCTCAACCCCACCGAAAAACTCTGGGACTGGCTCAAAGCCACGGTGCTGCGGCTGCACCCCTGGAGTGATGCCTGGGAGGTGCTGCACCGCACCGTGGAGGCGTTCCTCGCCGACTTCGCGGACGGGTCTGACGCGCTGCTGCAATACGTCGGGTTGGCACCAGAGGAGCAGACCGAACCCCACCATCAGGACACATGGTGATATTCAATTGTCAAAGAGCATCGGCGTGCTTATGCTGGTTCGCCACCTCCTTCAGGGGGTGGCGAAAGTGATGTGCGATAGTGGTACTAATTTCATGGCACAAACGACAGGATGGAATATCATTGTTTAACACCATGGGCGTTGACAGTGTTGTGTTAATGATCACGAGGTAGAAATGTCCAGCCGGCGCGTGAGGAACGAGGACGGGTGCATCACGGCCGGCTTTCTTCCCTTTCCAGATGGTGAACCGGCATGCGGCCTGTTGCATGGTCGCGGTTCGACGAACTCTCGCACTTCGCTGATTATCCCCGGAGGCAGCGGTTGTCGGGTATAATAGCGGCATCTGGTTCCGATTGCTGCTGGCCGGGCGAGGGGTACCGCGATGGTATGTTGTTCCAGAATGCGCATTGGTGTATTGCTGTTGCTGACGATTGTCGTGTGCGGCGGAGGGGTGGCGGTGCCGTGGAGTAAGACATTTGCTCCCGAGGATTTGCGCGTCGCGCTGACGGGGGGCGGGAAGGCGCGAATAGAGCCGTATCGCGGAGAGGAGGTGCTGCGGGCCAATCTTTCCACGCAGCAGGGCGCCACGCTCTTCGGCGAGGCTGCGCTGTTTGAGAAGACGCCGGGAAAGTACCGGGCGACCTACCGCCTGAGCATCCAGTGTCCCCCGGTGGGACGGTTCAATGATCTGCGATTGGCGGTGCTGCGGGGCGACACGGTACTAGCCTCGCGCCCGCTGGATCTGGCGCTGCTGCCGGTAGACGGCAGCCCGACTGATATCCCCCTCGACTTCGTCCTGGAACGCACCAATGACCTGACTCCGGTGCGCTGCGTGGTGCGCTGGTCGAACCACGCCGACCTGACGGTGCTGCGCCACCATGGCTTGACGGTGACGCGCATGACGGAAGGCGCCGTCCTTACTGGCGTGCAGGTGGACAAACTCATCTACAAACCTGGCGCCAAAGGCACGGCGCGAGTGAGCATGCTTAATCTGGACGCGGCGCCGGCGACGGGCACGCTGACGCTGACGCTGGTAAACGAACTGAACGACCGCACGGTGCTGCCGCCCGTGCCGGTGGAGTTGGCTGCGGGCGCCGCCATCGAACTTGCCATCCCCTTTACCGCGCCCGGCGAGTGGGGCATCCGCGCGGAAGCTGTGTTGAAAACGGCGACGGGCACGGATACCGCTACCGACTACTGCAGCGTCACCGACAACTACTTCGCCGTCGGCATCGGCTACTCCGCCGGCCCTATCCAGACCGGCGCGCAGAACTATACCGGTGTACCGCGGGAGTTGCGCGCGGCGTATGCCAATATGCTGGAAGTCTTCTTCTGGGCGCCGTGCGACTGGGCGAAACTCACCTCGGAGCGCGAGGAGTGGTGGAGCGGCCAGACCAGTTACCACGAAACCGAATCGGGACTGCAGAAGCTGATCAAAGGGTGTCACGAGCAGGGGATCGCCGTAGCCGGCTACTGCTCACAAAACGCCGCCGGACCGGAAGGCTGGGAGGTGGCGCGCCGGCATCCGGAGTGGTTCCACACGAATCTGGACAGCTCGCTGAAAGGCGGCTACAACGTCCAGCACTTTGACAATTGGAACAACTCCGCCTGGCGCGCCGAACGGCTGGAGACGAAAGCCGGCAGCCTGCCGTGGTACACACTGAGTGTTGACCTGCGCAAGCTCCCACCGCTCGATTACGGCATCAACCAGATTCTTGCCAGTTACAAGCAGTATCGCTGGGATGCCATGCGCTTCGACGGGCACTACCACATCCCCGGCAATGACGAGATGACGACGCGCAACATGCGCCGGCTGAAAGAGCGGGTGGCCGCCGCGCATCCCGAACTGCGGCTCGGATACAATTTCGGCTACGGGCTCGACTTTCAGCACGGGCGCGAGCACGAAATCCGCGAGACGATGGCCGGCGGCGGACTCTACATGCAGGAGGCAATCCGCGCGCTGCGCTACGCGAAGGAGCGCTATACCAGTTGGCGGCATTACGCGCAAAACGAGTTGAAATACGCCAAACAGATTCAGCGTATGGGCGGCTATTACCACTGCATCTGGGACTTGAGCGGCCGGCTGGCCGGCGATGAGCCGGTGCCTGAGCGTGGCCTGTACCTCTTCATTTATGGCCTCATCGCCGGTGGGCATCCGTATTACGGCACACATGAGACGCTGCCCGGCTGCGACAATTGGGGCGCGTTTCTCACCCGATGGTCGAGCATGCTCTGGGACCGTCGGCTGACGCTGGTGGAGAAGCCGGAAACGTGTTTCGTGGTGACGGGCGAGAAGATCGAGTGGCAGCCGTTCGTACAGGAACGGGTGGTGTCGCCCACGCGCAAGTTCATCGTGCTGCATCTGGTGACGCCCCCCGCCTCCGACAGCATTGATCGCACGCCCCCGCCCCCGCCCAAGCCGACCGGCGCCGCGGCCCCAGCCATGAAAGATCCGCTGGATGAACTCGATGGGCTGGACGACCTCGACCTTGCGCTTCCGGCCGACGAGCAAGCCACGCCGCCGCCGTGGGGCAATACGGTGCAGGTACGCTACACGCCGGAGCGGGGGGGGGCGCGCGTGGTGCGCGCCGTGCTGGTGCGGCCTGAAATAACGCCCTACGAGACCCCGCTGGCGCCGAAGCGCGACGGCGACGCGCTGACTGTCACCGTGCCGCACCCGCGCTACTGGTCCATGCTCATCTGGGAGTTGGAAGGCCAGTTCCAAGAGCCGCCGCCGCCGCCTGCCTACACCGAGCCGCCCGACCCCGCCAAACTGGTGGTGGACGACGCACCGATAGCCACTTACCACGACCCGATGAAGCGCGACGTGCCGGCGCAGACGGAAGACGCGGAATACGTGCTGCTCAACCGAAGTTCCGCCAACATCGGCAACCATCCGATAGCCGATCCCGATTCCGACCTGAGCGTGGTGCAGTGGCGGCAAACGAACCACGGCAGCGACAAGATCGGCATCTGGTGGGCGCTGCGGCTGGATGCGGGCAAATACCGCTGCAGCATCCGCCTGAAATGGACCGACGAGAAAGAGGCGCCTACCCCGCAGAAGTTCATGATGCACATTATCGGGCATGAAGGCATTCGCGTCACCAGCCCCACCTATGTCACCCCCGGTTATCCTGACGCGCCGAAAGATGCCCGTGTCTTCAGCGAGCGGGGCAAGTACCAGTATTACGACCTGGGCGATATTGAGCTGCCACAGTCCAGGCTGGTGACCTTTGACGGCTATGCTTCCACCGCGAAGCCGGGGGACAACGCGCTTTACGCCGACCGCATCCGCATCGAGCCGATCGAGCGCTACACGGACGCGAAACTGGCGGAGCTGAACCCGGTCGAGAAACCGGCCGACCTGCGCGCGCCCAACGGCACCGCGCCGAAGAAGGTGCTGCAGGTGAAGGGGTTGTTCTGGCAGCAATACGGCGTGGAGCGCGCTGTGCCGTGCGAGAATGCCTACCACATCAACCTCGATTACCCCACGCTCTATGCCTACGACGTCGTGGTGCTGACGGATTTCAACTTCTATGGCAGCGACTACCCCACTCGGAAGCGCCTGCGCGACTTTGTGGAGGACGGCGGGCGGCTGGTGGTGCTGGGCGGGCCGAAAACGCTGGGCTACGGCCGCATGCGGATGACTTATCTGGAAGACCTGCTGCCGGTGACGCTGACCGGGGCGCACGAGGTGGTGCGCTGCGACCCGCCGCGCCGCCTGGGGCCCTCCGCGGCCACCGCCTACCCGGGCGCCCCGACGCTCTTCTGGACGCACCAGGTAACGCCGCGGCCTGACGCCGTGCCCCTCGCCTACGCCGACGCCGCCCCGGTGGCGCTGAAGCGCCCTTTCGGCAAGGGGGTGGTCTACGTCTTCACCGGCACCGTGCTGGGCGAACCGGGCGCCGGCGAGACGCCGTTCTGGGAGTGCGCGTCGTGGAAGGAACTACTGAAGCGGATGGTGCTGGAGTAGGCAACCCCCCGCCGTTGCGCCCGGCCACCTCTCGCGGTAAGATGGAGCATCATTCCTGGATGAGGGGGCTGCATGAGGGCGTTGGTGTATAGCGGGCCGGGGGAATTCGCGGTGCGAGAGGTGGGGACGCCGGTGGCGCGGGGCACGGAGGTGCTGCTGCGGGTGCGGGCGTGCGGGGTGTGCAAGACAGACGTGCACATTCATCACGGGCACTTTTTCGCCGCCTTTCCGCTGATTCCCGGGCACGAGTTCGCCGGCGAGGTGGCGGCGGTGGGCAAGGCGGTGACACGCGTGAAGGTGGGCGACCGGGTGGCGGCGGACAACCAGGCCGCTTGCGGCCGCTGTGACGCCTGCCGCAGCGGGACGCCGCTTTTCTGCACGCGCATGTATGCCCAGGGGGTGAACGCGCCCGGCGGCTTCGCGGAGTATACGCTGGTGGACGAAACGCGGCTGTACCCGCTGGCCGACGGCGTGAGCTTCGAAGAGGGCGCGCTCATCGAACCGGCGGCCTGCGCGGTGCATGGCATTGACGTCATCACTCCGCGCGCCGGTGACGACGCGCTGCAGTTCGGCGCGGGCGGCACCGGGCTGATTCTGGCCCAGTTGCTGCGCCACGCGGGCGTGGCCACGCTGGCGGTGGCCGACCTTTCCGCGCGCAAGCTGGCGCTGGCCGAACGGCTGGCGGGCGCGGAAACAGTGGCGGTGCGGCGCGACGTGCCGGAAGCGCACGACCTGGAGTTGAAGAATCGCTACTCGGGCGGCTTCGACATCGTCATTGACGCCACCGGCGCCCCGGCGGTGATTCAAAGCCTGCCGCAATACGCCCACCCCGGCGCGAAGCTGGTGATTTACGGCGTCGCGCCGGAGGAGGCGCGGATTGCGATCAGTCCCTACGACATCTTCCGCCGCGAGTTGACGATCCTCGGCTCCTTCTCGCAGTTGGGCACCTTCCCCCGCGCGGTGAAACTGGTGAACAGCGGCGTGTTGAAGTTGAAGGAGCTGGTCACCCACACCTTCCCGCTGGAGGGCTGGGCCGACGCGCTGGCACGCATCAGCGGCGGCAGCGATGAGGTGAAGATGGTGATGACCCCGTAGGGGGGGATTTTGGATTGTTTGGCGACACGCCCCGCATCCCGGTGGACGCGGGGCGTGTCGCCGTGTTCGGTCAGTAGCCGCGCGTGGCGGTTCCGCCGGTACGGCGGCGGGGGCGATTGCCCGGTCGCGCGGGGGCGGTGTTGCCTCGCGTAGCGGAAGCGCCTTGCCGGGCCGGAGCGGGTTGGCGAGACGGCGCTTGCGGTTTAGCCGGGGCGGCGGCACGCGCCGGGGGTGAATGCCGGGGCGCGGCGACTGGTTTGTCCCGGCGTGGCGCCCGGGCGGGCAGCGGATCGCGGTGGAACTCGTCATGCGACGGCGCCGGTTTTGTGTAATCGAACGCCTCCACATAGTGGGTGGTGATTTTCTCGCCCAGGGTGCGTTCGATATCGCGCAGGGTATCGCGGTCGTCCGTGGTCACGAACGTGATCGCTTCGCCGCTGCGTTCGGCGCGGCCGGTGCGGCCGATGCGGTGGATATAGGCGTCGGCGCAGTCCGGAATGTCGTAGTTGATAACGTGCGAAATGGTGGTCACGTCAATGCCGCGGGCGGCGATATCGGTGGCGACCAGCACGCGGGTAGAACCGGCGCGGAAGGCGGTCAGCGCCGCTTCCCGCTGATTCTGCGACTTATTGGCATGCAGCACGCCCGTCGGGAAGCCGGCGCGGCTCAGTTGCTCGCAGACGCGATTGGCGCGGTGCTTGGTGCGCGTGAACACGAGCACGGAATCGGTGGCCGTGCCGCGCAGCACTTCCAGCAGCAGCGCGGTTTTCAGGTGATGCGGCACGGGATAGAGCGTGTGCGCCACCGTTTCCGCCGGGGCGGCGATGCCGATATCAATCCGCGCGGGGTCGTGCAGCGTCTCGCGTACGAAGCTGTTGAGCTCCGGCGCGAAGGTGGCGGAGAAGAGCATCGTCTGGCGCTCGCGCGGCAGCAGGCTGATGATGCGGCGAACGGCGGGCAGAAAGCCCATGTCCAGCATGCGGTCCGCTTCGTCCAACACCAGGCACTCGACGTGGTCCAGATTCGCGTTGCCGCGCGCGACGTGATCGAGCAGGCGGCCCGGGCAGGCGACGAGAATTTCAACGCCGCCGCGCAGCGCGCGCTCCTGGGCGGCCATGCCCACCCCGCCAAAAATGGTGGCGGCGCGCAGATTGGTGTGCATGCCCAGTTGATTGATGGCGTCATGCACCTGGATGGCCAGCTCCCGGGTGGGAGTGAGCACCAGCGCGCGGGTGTGGCGCGTCTCGCGAGGGCCGGTGAGCAGGCGGTGGAGCAGCGGCAGCGCGAAGGCAGCGGTCTTGCCGGTGCCGGTCTGCGCGGTGCCGAGGATATCGCGCCCGGATAGTGCCGGGGGAATCGCGGCGGCCTGGATGGGCGTGGGGTCCTGATAGCCGGCGGCGGCGATGGCGCGCCGCAGGCGTTCATGCAGGGAAAACTGAGTAAAGGTCATGCGTACTTTCATTGGGGACCAGCCAGGGGCGCGCGAGCGCGCCCACTTCCGGACTGGCAGTCGAACGTGATCGCCAGACGGCAGGCATGCGCGTGCCGCGTGGGCGCCGGAACAGGGGAGTCAGTACATGGAGAGATCGCGCGTATCCCCCGCTCCGGGCAGGAACGGGGGATATGCGAGGATGTTACCAGCGGCTGCTGCGCTGGCGGCCACCACCGCCGCCGTACCCGCCGCCGTAACCGCCGCCGCCGCCGCGGCTACCGCCGCCGCGCTGGCTCTGGAAACAATCCGAGCAGTAGACGGGCTTTTCGCCGGAGGGCACGAAGGGCACCTGGCACTCTTTGCCGCAGGCGGAGCAAGTGGCGGTGTGCATTTCGCGCGGGCCACCAGTACCGCGGCTGCCGCCGCCGAAGCCGCCGGACGCTTTGCGCGCAGAGCGGCACGCCGGGCAGCGGCCCGGGGTGTTGGTGAAGCCTTTTTCGGCATGGAATTCCTGTTCGCCCGCCGTAAAGACGAACGATTGGCCGCAATCGCGGCAGCTAAGGGTCTTGTCGGTGTAGCTCATGGCTTGCACTCCTTACTAAGTTCGGTACCGTCATCGGGTTCGGTGATTTGGATGGCGGACATGGTGTGCAATGCATGGGCATGGACAACCGGTACGAGGCCAAATCAGGCGGAACACTGTCGGTCCAGTCGGAAAGATTGTCTCCCCGACTATCACAGTTTACCGGAAATGGGGCCGCGACGCAAGAGGGAAACCAAAATTAGCGCCGGCGTCGGTTTCCACCCCCGCGACGGCGCCCGCCTTTTGCTTCGTCTTTGGCATCTTTGCGCGCGCGTTTACACTCCGGACAACAGGAAGGCGGGGGAAATGCATTGGCGTCATAAAGCGCCTGCTCTTCTTCGGAAAAGACAAATTCCGCCAGGCAGGCATCGCAGGTGAGTAGGATTTCCGGCATGAGGCTCGGCCCCTTCATTTGATGGATTCCATCTCGGGCCGGGCAGTGAAAGGTGGCGAATCGCGGGACACTCCAGCAGCCACCCAATCCGAAACAGTAGCGCCAGTGTATCGCCACGGCAGATGCCTGTCAATTCACGCCGGAGGGTGCGCGGCTCTTGCAACGACGCGCGTGCCGTTCGAATTCCGCGCGGATTCGCCCTTTCCCTCGGTTCATGCTATACTAAAGCATGCACGGCCCGGCGTGCCGGGCGAGGATCAGTCATGGACTTCGTCGCGGATCAGATGTGTTTTGCCTGCGGACGCGAGAACCCCATTGGTCTCCGGCTCACCTTTGCTTTTGACGGCGCTGAGTATGTCACGCGTTTTACCGCGGACGCGCGCGTGCAGGGGTATCACGGCATTATCCACGGCGGCATCGTCGCCACGCTCCTGGACGAGGTGATGGCGCGGCTGGTGTGGGAACGGGCCGGGCCGTCGGCGACGGCGCGGCTGGATGTGCGCTATCGCCATCCGGCGCCTGTCGGCGTGCCCATCGAGGTGCGTGGTCGCATCACCGCCGTACGCCGCGCCGGTCAGGTCTACGAGACCGCGGCGACCGCGGCGCTGGCCGACGGCACCGTGCTGGCGGAAGCCACCGGCATGGTGATGCGCATGCAGCCCGCGGAGGGAGAAGCCTGATGTCCGTCGTCACCGTGATCATCCCGGCATATAACGAAGCGCCCCGCCTGGCGGAGGTGGTTGAAACGGTTCGGGCGGCATCGCTGGTCCATGAGATCATCGTGGTGGATGACGGCTCACTGGACGACACCGCGCGCGTCGCCCGCGGGCTGGGGGTGCGCGTGGTGCGCTTGCCGGAGAATCTCGGCAAGGGCTCCGCGATGCGCGCCGGCGCGCAGGCGGCGACTGGCGACATCCTCCTCTTCCTCGACGCCGACCTGCGCAACCTTGCCCCCGAACAGGTGGATAGCCTCATCCGCCCGGTGTTGGAGCGTGAGGCGGGGATGACCATCGGCATTTTCCGCGGCGGCCGCGCCGCCACCGACCTCGCGCAGGTAATCAGCCCGCACCTCTCCGGCCAGCGCTGCCTGCCCCGCGACTTCTTCCTCGCCGCCCCGCTGGTGGGCGGCAGCCGTTCCGGCGTGGAGATCGCCCTCACCGTGCATGCGCGCGCCTGCAAGCTCGCCATCCAGACAGTGGAGCTGCCGGGCGCCACCCATACGATGAAAGAGGAGAAAATCGGCATCGTGCGCGGCACGCTCGCGCGCTGGCGCATGTATACCGATATCCTCGCCACGCTGATCCGCTACCATGTGGCCACGCGCGCGCAAAAACGCTTCCCCGTACATAGCGAGTGACCGGGCGGGCGTTTTGCGGCAAGACGCGCGGGGTACCAACAGGGCGGATTCGACGCCTGGCATGCGGATTCGTACCGCGAGACCGCCGAGGACTCGCGCTCTCCGATGCATGTTCCCGCAACCTTCGGGCGCGTCGCGCGTCTATATGTGGTAGAGCGTTACGCATAACTGTTTGGTGATGCACTTATTTCGCTTGAGGAGGAACCAATGACACTGCATCAGCAACTATCCGTGATGGGGGTGCTGCTGGTCGCGCTGCTGACCGGCGCGGGATTGGCCGCGCCGCCCGATACCGCGACGCAGGCGCTGGAACAGACGCAACTCGCGTTCCGCGCCGTCCACGCGAAGGTGGCGCCGGCCATCGTCTCCATCTCGGCGCGGGGCGTCGAGGCCGCCAATCCCCTGGGCGGGCAGCGGCCGTTCCGCTCCTCGGGTTCTGGCGTCATCATCCGCAAAGAGGGCATCGTGTTGACGAATTCGCACGTCGTCGCCAATGCCACCCGCCTGACGGTGAAGATGCCCGACTCCGACAAAGAACTGCCCGCCGAGGTAGTGCAGACCGATCCGCGCACCGACCTGGCGGTGGTGCGCATCACCGAAAAGGGCGACTACCCGGTAGCAACGCTGGGCGACGCCGCCGCGGTGAAGGAGGGCGACTGGGCGGTGGCCTTCGGCACGATGACGGTAGGCATCATCAGCGCGACGAACCGCCGCATCCCCAGCCCGACCGATGAGTTCACCTATCGCGACCTGCTGCAGACGGACGCCGCCATCAATCCCGGCAACAGCGGCGGCGCGCTGGTGAATATTCGCGGCGAGCTCATCGGCATCAACTTCATGATCTTCAGCCCGAACGATTCGCCGGGCAGCGTGGGCATCGGCTTCGCCATCCCCATCAACGAGTTTACAAAGCAGGTGATTGAGGCGCTGGTGAGCGGCAAAGCGTTCGAGCGCGGGCAGCTCGGCGTGCGTATCGCCGACCTGGACCCCACCCTGCGCGAGGAATACGGCGTGAAAGAGGGCGGGGTATTCGTGCATGAAGTCGCCCCCGGCGGCGCGGCGGAAAAGGCCGGCATTCAGGCCGAAGACATCATCGTCGCCGTCAACGGCACGAAGATCACTGACACCAACCAGTTCGTGCGCCTCATCGAGGCGACGAAGCCGGGTTCCAAGGTGACGGTGACGGTGATGCGCGGCAAGAAGACACAGGACGTGACGGTGACCATGGGCGCCGTTGACGCCCCGCGTGCAAACAGCTATGCGACGAAACTCGGTCTTACCGTCACCGGCATCACGCCGGAAATGGCCGCCCAGCTTCGCCTGCCCGTCACCCGCGGGGTGGTGATAACCAATGTCGCCGCCGGCAGCATCGCGGAAGAATCCGACCTGCGCCGCGGCGACATCATTCTCCGCGTCGGCACCGCCTTCGAGGGCGTGGAAGTGACCACCCCGGAGGAATTCTGGGCGGCGGTGGATAAAGGCATGAACGCCCGCGGCTCCCTCGGCGTCGTGCTGCAGATCCGCCGCGGCGCCCGGATCTTCATCCGGACGCTGGAGAAACCGACGGAATAAAATACGGCTAATCCCGACCCGTGACGCATGGGTGTCGCGGGTCGGGATCTCCAACAGGTGCATTCGGGCACGGAGGCTTCCGATGATCATTTCCCTCATGAACACCTGGGCGATAATGGATAAACGACGGCAAGCGCTGACCGTTGGCCGGGCAGTGCTGGCGCCGTTTGTGTATGTGCTCCTCACCATGCCGATCTTCCTCATCGTGAGTAGTGCCAATCCATACTGGCAGCGTTCTGCACCGTGGTGGTATTACACGCTGGGTATCCCCATTGCTATCTGGTATCTCCTGTTGCTGACCATGTTTTTTCGACACCTGCGCGGTAACTCGCGGATCGAAGAAGAACAGCGTCCATTGTGGCGCTTCTTGCTCATCGTCGGCAACTTCTACAGCATGGCGTATTATTGGTACCGCTTCATGTGGCCGGAGCTGCGAGAGCCGTGACGAATCGGTGATACTCAGCGCTCCCTGTCGCCGATCGGCCTGCATCAACACATCGCCTGCTGGAGAAGCTGGGCTGGTTGCCGGCGTGAGGGGGGACCGACAGTTGCGTTGATAGACACCGATGAGGGAAGGCTTGGTTGAACGCCGTTCCGCTTCACCCCCAAATCACCACCAAACCTGTGTAAAAAAGTGCGATTTTGGGAGTGAGTCGGCATGTGGGATGCGATACTGGCGACTGCTGTGACGCGCATACCCTCGTTCCGTAGCGCGCGCCGGCCCTGGCGCGCAGGGGTGGAGATTTCTCCCCCACGTGCGACACAAGCGGAAAAGGAACCTCTACCCCTTGCGCTTGCGCCCCGAGTGCATCACCCCGCACAACACGCTACACTGCACAATCATGGGTGATACACCTTTCCCCGAAGCGGGAGCAGCCCAGACGTTCTTCTGTTGTTGCGGTACATACGCCAGCATAGCACACTTTTCATTGTATCAATACTGCTGCTTTACGCATTCCCCCCTCTACCTTTGGGAGAGGGGGCCAGGGGGTGAGGGCCGCGCGTAAGCGCCGTTCTCACCCGCTGGTATACGTTTGTCCGTATATGCGGCTCGATAAAGTTCACAAATCATCAAAATCACGGTATAGCAGAATTGCCCGTAATAGTCCGTCTGTCTGTGTACCTCCACGCCCTTTCCCCTCTCCCAGCCAGGATGGCGGCTGGGGGAGGGGTGGCCTTCAGGCCGGGGAGGGGTGAGCGCCGGCTGGGACGAGATGATGGAGTGCGACTGGAAATACAAACATTCGCTTGACAAGCAAACGTATTTGTGCTACATTCCCACCCGTACCGTGACAACCGCATACCGTCCGTCCATCCAGCCCAGCGCGGAAGGGCATCTTATACTAAGCATTTGCACGAAAACAATCTTTTATTTGCACTGCAAACCGGCCGAAGCTCTCTGCCCAAGCCCCCTTTCAGGGGGCGTTGTTCAGTAGCCTGGCTCTTATGCTCTTTGATATATGAATAGTGCTGTGCTCGGTACCCGGTTGGTCTGCGCGAACCGGTGCGTCCCTGCGGAGGGACGCCTGGCCGCATGGCCTCGCAGGGGGCACTTCAGTGCCCGCATTCCCCACCATAGCGCTATGCATTTGTCAAAGAGCATTAGGGTCAGGCGAGTGGCCGCACGAAACCAATTACCCCCCATTTTGCGAAAATGCACAAAAACAGGGGGTAACGCCGGGGGGTAACGGGGGGTAATGACTAAATCGTGCTCGTGTTCGTGCTCGACTTCACCCTCCACCCACGCGCAGACAGCGGGCATACAAACGTGCTATAATCCGGTGATTCATCCAGGCTCAACAGTGGCGGAACATACCATGGCCCATTCATATCTGAAAATACGCGGCGCGCGGCAGCATAACCTGAAAAATATTGACCTCGACATCCCCCGGGACGAGCTGGTGGTGATTACCGGATTGTCGGGATCGGGAAAATCCTCGCTGGCGTTCGACACCATCTACGCCGAGGGACAGCGCCGCTACGTCGAGTCGCTCTCCGCCTACGCGCGCCAGTTCCTCGGGCAGATGGACAAGCCGGACGTGGACGCCATCGAGGGGCTGTCCCCGGCGGTGTCCATTGATCAAAAGTCCACCACGCGCAACCCGCGCTCCACGGTGGCCACCGTCACCGAGATCTATGACCACCTGCGACTGCTTTTCGCGCGCATCGGCGCGCGCCACTGTCACCAGTGCGGCGCCCCGGTGGCGGCGCAGAGCCTGGAGCAGATTGTGGACCAGGTGGCGGTGATGCCCGACGGCACGAAGCTGCTCATCCTCGGCCCGGTGGTGCGTGGGCGCAAGGGTGAGTACAAGACGATCATCGAGGACATCCGCAAGCAGGGCTTTGTGCGCGTGCGCGTGGACGGCGTGGTGCACGAGATTGGCGACGACATCGAGATGGAGCGCTACAAGCAGCACACCATCGAGGTGGTGGTGGACCGCGTGGTGGTGAAAGAGGGCATCCGCTCCCGCCTGGCCGAGTCGCTGGAGACGGCGCTAAAAATCGGACAGGGCTTCGCCACCGTGCAGCAGATTGACGGCGAGGAGATCACCTTCAGCGAGTCCGGTGCCTGCCTCACCTGCGGCATCAGCTTTGAGGAACTCGCCCCGCGCTCCTTTTCCTTTAACAGCCCGTATGGCGCCTGCCCGGAGTGCATGGGGCTGGGCACGAAGCATGAGCTGGACGAAGAGCTCATCATGCCCGATCGCACGCTCTCGCTTAGCGAAGGGGCCATCCTCCCCTGGCGCGGCATCCGCGGCTGGTACTTCTCCATGCTCACCGCCGCCTGCGAGGGATTGGGCATCAGCATGGAGACGCCCATCGAGCGGCTGAGCGCGGAGCAGGTGGATATCATCCTGCACGGCACCGGCGACGACCGCGTCTTCCGCGTGCGCCATCGCAATACCATGGGCCGGCTGCAGGTCTACCACGCGCGCTGGCCGGGCGTCGTCGGCCTGATGCAGCGCGAGTTCAACGAGACCACCAGCGAAGACAATCGCGAGCATATCCAGGAGTTCATGCGCATCAAGCCCTGCCCCACCTGCCTGGGCAAGCGCCTGAAGCCCGAGGCGCTGGCGGTGACCATCCACGGCGAGCACATCGCCGGCGTGGCCGCCATGTCGGTGGGCCGCGCCGCCGCGTGGTTCCGCGACCTGCCGCTCTCCGAGCGCGAAGAGCTCATCGCCCGCCAGATCGTGAAGGAAATCCGCCGCCGGCTGGAGTTCATGCTCAACGTCGGACTGGATTACCTCACCCTCGACCGCGCCGCCGCCACCCTTTCCGGCGGCGAGGCGCAGCGCATCCGGCTCGCTACCCAGATCGGCTCCGGCCTCATGGGCGTGCTCTACATCCTCGACGAACCGTCCATCGGATTGCACCAGCGCGACAATGACCGATTGATTGCCACCCTGCAGCGCCTGCGCGACATCGGCAACACCATCATCGTCGTTGAGCATGACGAGCACACCATGCGCGCCGCCGATTACGTGGTGGATATCGGCCCCGGCGCCGGCGAGCACGGCGGGCATATCGTCGCCGCCGGCACGCCGGAGGACGTAATGGCCTGCGAGGACTCCGTCACCGGGCAGTACCTCACCGGCAGGCGCCGCATCAGCGTGCCGGCGTCACGGCGGCGGGGCAACGGCAGGCACCTGGAGGTGCATGGCGCGCATGAGCATAACCTGAAAAACATCACCGTGCGCTTCCCGCTGGGCACGTTCATCGCCATCACCGGCGTCTCCGGCAGCGGGAAATCCACGCTCATGGAAGACATCCTGTACCGGCGGCTCATTCACCGCCTGCACGGCGCCCGCACCCTGTGGGGCAAGCACGAGGAAATCCGCGGGCTGGAACATCTGGACAAGGTGATTGATATTGACCAGTCGCCCATTGGCCGCACGCCGCGCTCCAACCCGGCGACCTACACCGGCGTCTTCGACCTCATCCGCACGCTCTTCGCGCAGACGCCGGAAGCGCGCGTGCGCGGCTACAAACCAGGCCGCTTCTCCTTCAACGTGAAGGGCGGGCGTTGCGAAGCGTGCAAGGGCGACGGCATCATCAAGATCGAGATGCACTTCCTGCCCGATGTCTACGTACCGTGCGAAGTCTGCAAGGGCGCGCGCTATAACCGCGAGACGCTGCAGGTGCACTACAAGGGCAAGACCATCGCCGATGTGCTGAACATGACCGTGGCGGAAGCGCTCGATCTTTTCCAGAACATCCCGCAGATCAAGCGGAAGCTGCAGACGCTGCACGACGTGGGGCTGGACTACATCCGCATGGGCCAGCCGGCGACGACGCTCTCCGGCGGCGAGGCACAGCGGGTGAAACTCGCCACCGAACTCGCCCGCCGCGGCACCGGGCAGACGCTCTACCTGCTCGACGAACCCACCACCGGCCTGCATTTCGCCGACATCGAGCGTTTACTCGGCGTGCTGCAGCGCCTGGTGGACGCCGGCAACACGGTGATGGTCATCGAACACAACCTGGATGTCATCAAACAGGCCGACCACATCATTGACCTCGGCCCCGAAGGCGGCGACCACGGCGGCCGGATCATCGCCCAGGGCACCCCGGAAGACGTGGCGGGAATAGAAGGCAGCTACACCGGTAAATATCTCCGCGAAGTGCTCGCGCTCGACCGGCTGGTGATGGCGTAATCAAACGAGCCACCCTCGCGGATGGCCCGAAACTCATTCAGCCTTCTTCGTTGTCTTTTTCGCCGTCGGTTTCTTCGCCGTTTTCGCCTTCAGCGCTTCCACCTCTTCAGGGGAGAGGATGGTGTATTCGCCTTCAGGCGGCACCTGTTTGATGGTGCGGCAGCGGGGGAAGCCGCTGCAGCCGAGGAACTGGCCGCGCTTGCTGCTGCGCAGGGCCATCGGGCGGCCGCATTTTTCACAGGCGACGCTCGTCCACGGCGCGGGCTCTTTCACTTCGCGCGGCTTCTCGCCGGGCATCTGGCGGATGTTCTGGCACTCGGGGTAGCGCGAACAGCCAAGGAAGGGCCCGCGGCGGCTGCGGCGCTGCACCATCGGCGCCCCGCATTTCTCGCAGGGAGGATGTTCCGCCACCGCTTCCGGCGTGGCGGCATCGCCCTCCGCCTTCTCGCCGTCTTCCTCATCCTTCTGTACGAAGGTCTGCTCCTCGGCGGTGAAGGCGCACTCCGGAAAGCCGGTGCAGGCGACGAAGCGCCCGAACTTCCCCTCGCGCAGCACGAGCTGTTTGCCGCACTGCGGGCAGGGGTGCTCCAGCGGCACCGCCGGCACCTTGATGCGCTCCATCGTCTCCGTCGCGGTGTCCAGCGCGCGCTGGAAGGGACCGTAGAACTCCTCCAGCAGCTTCACCCAGTCGGCATCGCCGTCTTCCACTTCATCGAGCTGCCCTTCCATGCGCGCGGTGAAGTCGTAATCCACGATATTGGGAAAATGCTTTTCCAACTGCTCCGTCACCACCATGCCCAGGCCCGTCGGGTGGAACTTTCGACTTTCCTGGAAGACGTAGCGTCGGTCAATGATGGTGCTGATGATGGCGGCGAAGGTGGAAGGGCGGCCGATGCCGCGGCTCTCCAACGCCTTCACCAGCGTCGCTTCAGTGTAACGCGGCGGCGGCTCGGTGAAGTGCTGTTCGGTGTCGAGTTTCTGAAGATCGAGCGGGTCGCCTTCCTTCACCGGGGGCAGGAATTCCGATTCCTGACGATCGGGTGACAGCGACATGTAGCCGGGGAAGATGACGCGCTGGCCGTTGGCGCGCAGCGTGTAGGCGCCGGCGGTCACGTCCACCACCATCACCTCCAGCACCGCCGCCGCCATCTGGCTGGCCAGGAATCGCCGCCAGATGAGCCGGTAGAGCTTGAGCTGATCGCCGTTCAGGTACTGCGTCATCGCGTCCGGCGCGCGGCTCACATCCGTCGGGCGAATCGCTTCGTGCGCTTCCTGCGCGCCCTTCACCGCTTTCACCTTGCGCTCGCCTTTTGGCAGGTAATCCGCGCCGAATTGCGCTTCGATATATGCACGAGCCTGCGACTGCGCCTCGTTGGAGACACGGGTGGAGTCCGTGCGCATATAGGTAATGAGACCGGCGTGCCCGTCGGCGCCCAGCTCCACGCCCTCGTAGAGCTGCTGCGCCAGCGCCATCGTGCGCTTCGCGCTGAAGCCGAAGGCGCGGAAGGCCTCCTGCTGCAGTGTGCTGGTGATGAAGGGCGGCTGCGGATTGCGCTGCTGCTTCGAGACTTTCACGCCCGCCACCTGGTAGCGGGCCTGGCGCAGGTCGGCTTCGACGGCGCGCGCGGCGGCTTCGTCCCCCAGCTTGATCTTCTCGCCATCACGAGCGATGAGTTTCGCCTGAAACGCGGTCGCCTGTGTCTCTGGGGTGAGGTGCGCGATAATCGTCCAGTATTCTTCCGTCACAAAGGCGGTGATTTCACGTTCGCGGTCGCAAATGAGCTTCACCGCCACCGATTGCACGCGTCCAGCAGAGAGACCTCGGCGAACCTTGCGCCAGAGCAACGGGCTGAGCTGATACCCCACCAGTCGGTCAAGCACGCGGCGCGCCTGTTGGGCATTTACCCGCTGCATGTCAATCTCGCGCGGGTGCGCCAGCGCGGCGGTCACCGCGCTCTTTGTGATCTCATTGAACTCAATGCGCTTCGCCCCGTCCAGATGCAGCGCCTCGCGCAGATGCCAGGCGATAGCCTCGCCCTCGCGATCCGGGTCCGTCGCGAGGTACACGGTGCCTGCCGCCTTCACCGCCTTGCGCAAGCGGGACAATGTCTCGGACTTATCTTTGATCGTCACATACTCCGGCTCGAACGCGTGCTCCACATCCACGCCCAGCCCGTTTTCGGGCAGGTCGCGCACGTGTCCCATCGAGGCCATGATCTCATATTGATCGCCCAGATAGGTTTTGATGGTCCGCGTTTTGGCCGGGGACTCGACGATGATGAGGGATTTTGCCACGGTCCGTCGTTACCTCCAAATTCGTAACGGGGTTCATTCTACACACTCTCCCGCCGTCACGCAAGGGATTCCCGCCCGCCATGCCTCGTTAAACCGTCCTGGCGGGCAAGGCGAGGGGGCGGCCGGCGATGCCGCCATTGTGATGCTGGTTCATGGCCTTCTCACTTCAACCATGTGAAAATCGCGCATGCGATTTTTCGATAGAGTTGCGTATTGTTGCATTACACGATAAGATAAAAGGGGTATAGATGTATCTCATGCCGAAACGCGAGAGAAGATCGTGCGTATACATAGTATTAGGTGATCCTGCAGAGTAGGGGGAATCATGCCGGATAGCTACCGTGTCGGAGATGCCATCGAGTTTGCAGAAAACCCGGAGCCCCGGTGCCCGTGTATCCTGTTGCTGGACGTCTCCAAGTCCATGCGCGGTGAACCGATCGAGGCGCTGAACCGCGGTCTGGCTGCTTTTCATGACGATCTGGTGCGCGATCCACTGGCCGCGCGCCGGGTGGAGATCGCCATCATCACCTTCGGCCAGGAAGTCAAGGTCATCCAGAATTTCACCGCGGTGGATGATTTCACCCCCCCTACGCTGAAAGCCGCCGGCCTCACGCCGATGGGCTCGGCGATTCTCAAGGCGCTGGATCTGCTGGAGATGCGCAAATCCGTCTACAAGGCCAACGGTATCGCATACTATCGCCCGTGGGTGTTCATGATTACTGACGGCAAGCCGAAGGGCGAACCGGAAAACTCCGTGCGCGAGGCGGTCCGACGGGTGCATGAGGACGAAGAGCAGAAGCGCGTGGCGTTCTTTGCCGTCGCCGTGAAAGGCGCCCACATGGAGACGCTGCGGCAAATCGCGGTGCGCCCGCCGGTAGAGCTCGAAGGGCTCAACTTCGTCGAACTCTTCGTCTGGCTTTCCCGCAGTACCCAGCAGATCGCCCATTCGCAAGTGCCCCTGCCGCCGCCCGGAGGAGGGGTAATGTGACCGGTCTGCCCCCGCGCGAACTCGCCACCTCGACGAAAGCACACTGGCATGTCGCCGGTGTGTCGGTGCGCGGTGTCTCGCACGTGAAGCGGAATCAACCCTGCCAGGACGCCCACTTCTGGCGGGAATTCCCCGGCGCCGCCATGGTCGTCTCCGTAGCGGACGGCGCCGGCTCCGCCAGCCTGTCGCAGCTTGGCGCCGCGCGCGCCGCTGTTTCATCGGTGGATTGGGTCGCGGAGTTGATGAACGGGCAGTTGCCCATGCTCGACGAGGAGTGGCGACAACTGCTGCTGGCCGCGCTGGAAACCGCCCATGAATCGGTGACCACCGTCGCGGAAAAACGCAAGGTTACCACCCGCGAACTTGCCACCACGCTCATTCTCGCCATCGTAACCCTGGATACCGTCGCCTGCGTACAGGTGGGCGATGGTGCCTGCGTGGTGCTGACCGAGGAGGGCGAGGTCGAATCGGTCACCGCCCCGCAGCGCGGCGAGCATCTCAACGAAACGTTCTTTTTTACCGCACCGAATTATCAGGAAGCCGCGCAGTTTTCCATCTGGCATGGCTCCGTGCGCGGCGTGGCGGTTTTTTCCGACGGCTTACAAATGCTGGCGCTGAAGATGCCGGAAGGCCGGCCGCATCCCGCGTTCTTCATGCCGCTGTTCGACATGGTAGCCGCGCAGGAAAACACGCGAGAGGTGGAGGAGGAGTTGCGCGTGTTCCTCCAGTCCGACCGTATTACCGCACGCGCGGATGACGACCTGACGCTGGTCGTAGCCTCGATTCATCATCTCTAGCGTCAGGATAAGCCCATGCGATTGCGACTTGAGCGAAGTGGAGAAATCCTCACTATCGCCGCCAACCCGATAGCTCGGGGCGGTGAAGCATGCTTGTACCCCATCATCGGCACTGAGCTGCTGATCGCGAAGGTGTATCACCGCCCCACCGGCGACCGCGCGATGAAGCTGGAAGCGATGATCGCCCGCCCGCCGGTTGACCCGATGTCCACCCGTGGGCACCCATCCATCGCCTGGCCGACTGAGCGGCTCTTCACCGAGGAGGAACCGGCACGCTTCGTCGGATACGTCATGCCGCGCGTGGACAACATGCGACCGGTATTTTCCTTCTACAATCCGCGCACGCGGCGGAAAACCTGCCCGCTGTTCCACTACCGCTATCTGGTGCGCACCGCGCGCAACCTGGCGGCGGCGTTTCGCGCGCTGCATGAGCGCGGCTACGTGGTGGGCGACGTGAATGAATCCAACGTGCTGGTGAGCGAGACCGCCCTGGTCACGCTGGTGGATACCGACTCCTTCCAGGTGCCGGCGGAGGGGGGCGTCTACCGTTGCCCGGTGGGCAAGCCGGAATATACTCCGCCGGAGCTGCAGGGGGTGCGCTTCCGTGAAGTGGACCGCAAGCCGGAGCATGATAACTTCGGATTGGGCGTGCTGGTGTTCCTGCTGCTGATGGAAGGCACCCATCCCTTCGCCGGGCGCTATACCGGACCCGGCGACGTGCCGCCCCTGCCCGATCGCATCCTCGCCGGGCATTTCCCCTACAGCGCCATGCGCAAGGGACCGTACGAACCGATGTCCACCGCGCCACCCATCGGCCTCCTGCATCCCGAGGTGCGTAACCTGGTGCGGCTCTGCTTTGATCACGGCCACGCCAACCCGTCGGAGCGTCCGACTGCCGCCGACTGGCAGCAGGCACTGGATCACGCGGAAAACAGTCTCACCACCTGCAAGACGAATCCGCAGCACGTCTTTCGCACCGGGTTCGGCGCGTGTCCCTGGTGCCAGCGCGCCGAGCGACTCGGGTTCGACACCTACCCGTCAAAGGAAGCCGTGCGCGAGGCGCTGCTGGCCAGCGCCGCATCCTGACGTTACGCGCCGCCCAGGCGCTGCTCCTGGTGATACGCGCGCAGGCGCTGTAAATGATTCGCTGACTCCGCGGACAACCGCTGCAGCGTCGTGCGCGCCCGCGTGTCGTCGCTCTCAAACACGTCGAAAAATCCGCGCTCGACGAAGGACTCTTCGATATCAATGCCGATGGCCAGCGCCGCCGACAGCGACAGGCCGTAGGCGTCAACTTCGCGTATTCGCTCGCGCAGGTAGCCGAGGAAGGTTCGGAAGGTGTCGGGGGCGAAACGGTTCTCACGGAAGGTGATCACCCCGGCCTGCAGCTTGTCCGCGAGATTGCGCACCCAGGTGGTGTGCGCGTCTTCTTCCCGCGCCAGGCCCTCCCAGAACGACTGATGCTCGGAAAAACAGCCGGCATAACGCCGATACAGCCGCGCTGTTGCGTCTTCGATTTCCGCAAGCAATTGCATGGCGTCCAGGTTCTGGTCAACTGTTGCCATTCGCTCCACCTCCAAATCGCGCCGTTATCATACACCGTATCCGATTTGTTGTATATTCTTCCTTTTATTTATCAGTGTAGATGATAAGGAACCGCGCGGGGAAGGGACGACCGCGGGCCGTGCCGTTCGTCTGTTTACGAATAGCCGCGTTTCTGGCACACTGTGGGTATGCCGTACCGTATTGGAATTGACGTTGGCGGCACCTTCACCCATGCGGTGGCGGTGGATGCCGAGACGCTGCGGGTGACGTTTCAGGCGAAAGTGCCTACCACGCACCGCGCCGCTGAAGGTGTGGCGCTGGGCGTCACGCAAGCGCTGCGCGGCCTGCTGGAGGCGGGGGTGCGCCCTGGCGAGGTGATCTTCATCGCGCACTCTACCACCCAGGCCACCAACGCGCTGCTGGAGGGCGACGTAGCGCCGGTCGGCGTCATCGGCATGGCGCGCGGCGCCGACGCGCTGAAAGCGCGCAAAGACACCGAGATTGGCCGGTTGGAAGTGGCCCCCGGCCGCTTCCTGGAGACCGTCCACGCTTTCATCAACTCCGATGGCCTGACGGCGGAGGGTCTGCGCGCGGCGGTGGAGGAACTGCGCGGGCGCGGCGCCCAGGTCATCGTCGGCGCGGAAGCCTTCGGGGTGGACGACCCCACCAATGAGCGCGCGCTCCTCGATGTCTGCGCCGAGATGGGCATCCCCGCCACCGCCAGCCATGAAGTCTCCGGCCTCTACGGCCTGCGCATTCGCGCGCGTACCGCGGTCATCAACGCCAGCATTCTTCCGAAAATGGTGCAGACGGCGCAGATGACCGCGCGCGCGGTGACGGAGGCCGGCATCAGCGCGCCGCTGATGATCATGCGCAGCGACGGCGGGGTGATGAGTATTGACGAGATGCGTCGGCGGCCGATCCTCACCATTCTCTCAGGCCCCGCCGCCGGCGTCGCCGCCGCGCTGATGTATGCGAAAATCAGCGACGGCATCTTCGTCGAAGTGGGCGGCACCTCCAGCGATATCACCTGCATCCGCAACGGCCAGGCTGCCGTGCAAAGCGCCACCCTGGGCGGACACAAGCTCTTCCTGCGCACCCTCGACGTGCGCACCATCGGCCTCGCGGGCGGCAGCATGGTGCGCGTCAAAGACGGCAAGGTCGTCGCCGTCGGCCCGCGCAGCGCCCACCTCGCCGGCCTCGCCTATAGCTGCTTCGCCAAAGAGCTTTCCCCCTCGCCCTCCGTGGGAGGGGGCCGGGAGGAGGATTCCGACGTTAGGCGCACTCCCCCTCTCCCTGTGGGGGAGGGGGCCGGGGAGTGGGGTTCGGCGTTAATCCAACCCCTCGCGAACGATCCCGCCGATTACCTCGTCGCCGTCAACGGCGAGACGCGGCTCGCGCTCACCATGTCCTGCGCGGCCAACGCCGCCGGCTACGTGCCGGAGGGCGACTACGCGCGCGGCGATGGAACGCTGGCGGCGCATGTGCTGGCCGAAGCGCTGCACGCTGAACCGGTCGCGGCGGCGGAGCAGGTGCTGACCAGCGGCTGCGCGCAGGCCGTCGGCACGGTCGAGACGCTGCTGCGCGACTACGGCGTCCCGCGCGAGCACGTCACCCTCATCGGGGGGGGCGGCGGCGCCGGCGCCGTGGTGCCCTACACGGGCACGATGATGGACCTGCCCTGGCGCATCGCCGAGAACGCGCCGGTCATCTCCGCCATCGGGGTGGCGCTGGCGCTGGTGCGCGACACCGTGGAGCGCACCATCCCCAACCCCTCCCGCGAGGATCTGCTGCGC
>JAKIYB010000500.1:0-292 GCA_022708765.1 Armatimonadota bacterium
CATCGCGGACGACGAAGGCGGTTACGACCTGCGCCAGTACCGATACGAGCCATCCTCCCCCTAGCCAATTCGTCCTGTTTTGTGGTTTCATTACCCCGTGGAACTACGCCGTCTGCAGTTGGAACACTTTCGCAACTACCCCGCGCTGAAGCTGGAGCTTGGCACGGGCATGCATGTCTTCGCCGGCGCCAACGCGCAGGGGAAGACAAACCTGCTGGAAGCCGTCTACCTGACGGCGACGGGGCGCTCGCCGCGCACGAACCAGGAAGGGGAGATGATCGGCTGGGACGCC
>JAKIYB010000500.1:302-3509 GCA_022708765.1 Armatimonadota bacterium
GGCGCGGGTGACGGGGGAGTTCCACAGCGAGACGCGCGGGCCGGTGTCGGTGGAGGTGTCGCTGGGCCGCAAAACCCCGGTGGAAGAGGGGAAGCGCGGCGGCTCGGCGCAGAAACGCATCAAGGTAAACGGCGCCGCGCGCACCCCCGCCGACCTCGCCGGGCTGGTGCCGGTGGTGCTCTTCCTGGTGGAGGATCTGGAGATCGTGCGCGGGGAGCCGGCGCGGCGGCGCGATTTCCTCGATACCGATCTGGCGGCGATGAGCCGCACCTACGCCTGGGCGCTGCGCCAGTATACGCGCGTGCTGGAACAGCGCAACCGCCTGCTGAAAGAGATCCGCGACGGGCAGGCCGACGCCGGCGAGCTGTGGGCGTGGAACGATCAACTGGCGCTCTATGGCGGCCGGCTGATGGAAGTGCGCCTGCGCTTCCTCGCCGATTTGAACCCACTAAGCGTGCCGGTCTATCAGGGGCTGACGGCGTCCGCGCAGGGGCTGACGCTGGTCTACAAGCGCGAATGGGGCGACCCTGAGGCACAGCCGACGACGCGCGACGACTTCGCCAACCTCATCCTCGACGCGCTGGAGACGGTCGCACCGGAAGAAATGCGCCGCGGCAGCAGCTTGGTCGGGCCACACCGCGACGATGTGCAGTTCCTGGTGGATGGCAAGGATGTGCGGCAGTTCGGCTCACAGGGGGAGCAGCGTACGGTGGCGCTGGCGCTGCGCGTGGCGGAATTCAAGCTCATCAGCAGCCTGCTGCGCGAGCCGCCGGTACTGCTGCTCGACGATATCCTCTCCGAGCTCGACCGCACCCGCCGCGCCGCGCTGCTCGACCACCTGGCGTCTGTCGCGCAGGTCATCGTCACCACCACCGACGTGGACGCAGCCGGCCTCCCGGCGCGGCCCGATGTGACTGTCTATCGCGTTGCCGCAGGCACGGTCGAGCGGGATCACTGATTCTCAATCGCCGCCAGTTTCCGATCAATGAGCGCGATGGTCATTCGCAGGCTCTCGTCATGTTTCACGAAGGAGATAGCGAGCGTGCGCGCGCTGCGCAGGCGCTCGGCATAGGCGTCCCAGTCCGCGGGGAGGGCATCGTCCGCCGGCGGTGCCATGAGCAGGCTAATGGTGCGCTTGAGCTCGGTGCTGAAGGCGCGAATCGCCAGAGTGGGGTCAGGAAAACGACGACGGGAGAGCGCTTTATATGCGGGAAAGGCGTCCGGCATGTCTTCGGTGAGTGTGCGAAGCCCCTGGAGTGACAGCTCCGTCGGCAGGATGATCGGTTTGGCCAGCGCGAAGCCGCAACTGCCGTGCGCCAGCCCGGGCCGTGCGGCCGAGAGATTCCACCAGTAACCGTAACACGAGAACCAGATGCAGGCGCCGACGCTGACTGCCAGCGCGCTGAAGAGCACGGTGACGCAGCCAAGCTTGTTCGCGCGCGGTGGCTTTGGCATGACCGCCACCGGTTCCATGTCTTTGTCTTTGCCGTCCTGTTTGCTTTCAGCGGAAAGACTCATTGTATCGAGGCTGGCGCGCTTCTTGTTACCGGTGAAGTCGTCACCGACGACTAACACGACAGTGATGTTATCCTCGCCGCCGGCGGCGTTTGCGCTGTTGATAAGCTGCTGCGCGGCAATGTCCGGCATGTCGGCGTATTCCTGAAGAATGCCTTCGATCTGTTCGTCGCGCAGCATGTCGTGCAGGCCGTCGCTGCAGAGCAGCAGCACGTCGCTGCGTTTGAAGAGACCGCGATACAGATCCACTTCCAACTGGTCTGCGCCCACTGCCTGGCGCAGGATATGCCGTTGCGGACTTGTTTCGGCTTCCTCCGGGCTCAGCATCCCCGCCATCACCATATCTTCGACGATGGTGTGGTCACGTGTCAGGCGATGCAGGTGCCCATCACGCAGCAGGTAGGCGCGGGAATCGCCGATGTGCGCGAGGTAATAATACCCGAATTGTACCAACGCGATGGTGGCGGTGGATCCCATGCCTCGGCGAGCCGGGTCGGTTTTCGCTGAGTCCAGTACGGCCGCGTGCGCGGCTTCCACCGTCTCGCGCAGCAGTGTCAGGATCGCTTCGCTGCCCGGTGGTAGTTCGTCCGCCAGCCGCGCGCTGACTGTTGTCACGACGATGCTGCTGGCGACTTCACCGGCGGCGTGTCCGCCCATGCCGTCCGCTACGAGCGCCAGCCCGCGTGCATCATCCACGCGCCAGGAATCTTCATTGTGCTCGCGGCGCTGTCCGGTATCAGATTGTCCATGCCATTTCATGCTTGGTCCTCATCAGGGAAGCTCCACTTCCCGTGAAAATGCGGCGCGGCGCGCCGTTCGATGCTTTTACAGGGGCAGTGCATCCAGTGCGATGCACATCTCGCGTGCGCTTTGAAAACGCTGGTTGGGATCGGCATCCACCGCGCGCATGACAAAAGATGCCAACGATCGCGGCAACGGTACCCCGCGCGCGGTGATGGGCACTACCAGCGCCGGTTGCACGTAATCCAGCAGTCGGTCTTGTGGCGTGCCCATGGGAATATCGTAGACAAAGCGCCCGGTGAGCAGATGATACATCGTCGCTCCCAGGCTGAACAGGTCTGCGCGATGGTCTACGTCGCGGCAATTCACCGCCTGCTCCGGCGGCATGAACCACGGGGTTCCCCGCACGTCATTCATGCGGGTTATGCCGCTGATACGCGCCGCGCGATACAGACGCGCAATGCCGAAATCCGTCACCTTCACGTGGTAGTCGGGCGCCGTGCCGTCCAGCAGCAGATTGGAAGGCTTGATGTCGCGGTGAACGATGGATCGCCGGTGGGCATGGTCCAGCGCTTCCAGCGTCTGCCGGGCGATGGAAGTGACCACGCGCGGCGATAGCGTGCAGCCGCTGTAGGATAGCAGATCCTGGGCGTCGCGGCCGGCCACATATTCCATCGCAATGTAGAGCTGCCCGCGGTAGTCGCCGGCGTGCAGAAAGCGCACAATGTGCGGGTGGTGCAGATCAATGGAGATGGCGCATTCCCGCCGGAAGATAATTTCCGCCTGCCCGCTCACATTGTCGGGAGGGGTGAAGAGTTTCACAGCCGCTCGTGCGCGTGTGCGGGTGTCTTCAGCCAGCCAGACGGTGCAGAGCTTGCCTTCGTGCAGGCGTGAAATGCAGCGGTAACCGGGCACCGTTTCATTATGGGAGGCCATGGCAACGACGCAGTC
>JAKIYB010000501.1 GCA_022708765.1 Armatimonadota bacterium
TCCACCAGGCACCGCTCCCCCGAACAGCAAGCGGCAGCAGAAGGAGTGCGGGAAGGCATAAAGCAACAGTATTGGGGTGGCAGTATAGCAAAAATACGTATGCTTGTCAAGCGGGCGTTTGTGTCGCATTGGGCGGGCGAGCGTCCTCGCGAGCCGACTCTGGGTGGAAGTGATCGAATGTCGTGTTCGTTATTTAGGCTTTCTCATGATCACGACGGGTAAGGCTTCTCCCCGGAGTCGGCTCGCGGGGACGCTCGCCCGCCCGGGGATACGATTGTTTCGAGTACGAGTAAGAGTACAAGGCGGTGCCGGCAGGAATGCCCACGACCTTCGCGAATTAACTTCTCAATACGCTAAGTGAGGTATCCGTCATGTCCCTGCGCGAACTGGCCGCTCGCCGTGGCCTCATTGTTGGCTCCTGCTATAATCCTGCCGCCTTTGCCGAGGATCCGCGCTACGGCGAGGTGCTGGCGCGGGAATTCAACGGCATCGTCGCCGAGAACCACATGAAGTTCCGCTTCCTACAGCCGGAACGCGGGCGCTTCACCTTCGAGGTAGCGGACGCCATGCTCGACTTCGCGGAGGCGCACGGCATGATGGCGCGCGGGCATACGCTGGTGTGGCAGCACAGCAACCCCGACTGGCTGGAGCAGGGTGACTTCACCCGCGCGGAGATGCTGGAGATCATGCGGGCGCATATCCACGCCGTGCTGGGGCATTTTCGCGGGCGCATCGCCGCCTGGGACGTGGTGAACGAAGCGATCTCCGACGACCATGACGGGTTCCGCGCGAAGAATATCTGGTTCCAGCGCGTCGGCGACGATTTCGTGGACCACGCCTTCCGCTTTGCCCACGAAGCCGACCCGACGATGGCGCTCTTCTACAACGACTACGACATCGAGTGGGTAGACGCGAAGTTCGAGCGCACCTACCGGCTGGTGGCAGGCATGCTGGAGCGCGGCGTGCCGGTGCACGGCGTGGGCCTGCAATACCACACCCGCGCCATGGACGCCCCCAAACCGGAAGCGGTGCTGAAGAAAATCGCCGCCTTCAACGCCCTCGGCCTCACCGTCCATCTCACCGAGCTGGACATCAAAATCCCCACCCAGGCGACGGAGAAGGACTACCGGGAGCAGGCGGAGGTGATGGCCGGCATCACCCATGTCGCACTGGAGGCAAAAGACTGCCCGGCCATCTTCTTCTGGGGCTTCACCGACAAATACTCCTGGATCCCCAATTTCACCAAGGGCGAATACGATCACACCCTCCCCTTCGACCGCGACTACCGCCCCAAGGCGATGTACGAAGCGATGGCGACGGTGCTGACGGGGGAGTGACGGCGCGGGGATTACACTGTCGTTTCCGCCATCCGCGTCTCTACCTCCGCCAGCGTGCCGGTGAACGGCCCCGGCGTTTCCATCTTCAGCGAGACGAGGGCGGCGGCGAAGCGCAGGCTGTCGGCGGGCGCGTGCGCGCGGCGGCGGGCGAGGTAGGCGCTGATGGTGGTGTCGCCGCGTCCGGTGCGGCCCACCTGCGAGCGGTTGGTGAAGGGCTGCTGGTAGATCCGGCCATCGGCATACAGCGTGGCGCCGCCCTTCTCGGTGATGAGCACTTCGCGCGCGCCCCAGCCGGCGATGATCCGCGCGGCGGTGGGCAGGTCGCGCGTGCCGGCGAGAATCTCCGCTTCCACTACGTCCAGCTTCGCCACGGTGAGCAGCGATGCAATCTCCTGCTTAGACGGCACGTCGCTGAAAAGAATCTCGCGGTCGGGGCCGATATGGCGCACGAAGGACTGGAAATCGAGCGACAGCGCGTAGCCGGCGCCGTGCAGGTCGCGGATGAAATCGAGAGTAAATTCGTGGTCGGAGATGCCGGCAAGATGGATAACGCCCGCGCGCAGTCCCGCCGGTAGATCGGCCAGGGTGAAAGGACCAGGATCGCGCGTGACGTAGAGCCGCCGCTCGTCCACGTTTTCTGAGGGGTGCACCACCCGCGCGAAGGTCGTCACCGGGCAGGGGGTGACGAAGCAGTCTACCCCCAGCGCGCGCAGCGGGTCGAGCAACGCGTCATCGGCAGGGTCCATACGCGTGACGGCCGCCGTCCGCGCGCCCACCCGCGGCGCCACCATCGCCCCGCACAACAGCGCGCTCCCCGCCTGGACGTAACGCTCCCCGCCAAAGGGAGTCACTTCGTCGCGGCAGATATGGCCGATGAAAATGATGTCATACATGAACCCCTCCCTGCCCCCTCCCCCTTCAGGAGAGAGTGTTGTACGTGCGAGCGATTTTTGGCTTATTCGTTTCCGGTCTGCTCGTATATTTCCTCTCCCCCTGGCCCCTCTCCCAGGGGCGAGGGGGGCGTTCATGATGCCCATTTCCCCCTCTTCCGACGGGGCAGGGGGCAGGAGTTCGAGCCCAATTACAGGTTTACAGTCAGCGTCATCCCCGTCGCCAATTCTGACTTCCCCCCCTGCACCCACACCGGCACTGCCCGCGCGTTCTCCGCGTCCGCGCAGATCGTCAGCGTGCCTTCCGCCAGCGTCACCGTGAGTCGGCAGCCGCGCCAGTGCAGGGCGAAAGTCACCTTGCGCCAGCGGCGGGGGAGGCGTGGGGTGAAGCGCAGGCCGTCGCGGGTCGCGCGCAGGCCGCCGAAGCCGAAGACGACCGTCTCCCAGAGCACCGCGTAGCCGGCGAGGTGCACGCCGAGGTTGGCGTTCAGGTTCACGTCGTCCAGGTCCATGCGGGCGGAGCGCTGGAAGTAGTCCACCGCCTCATCCAGCAGGCCGCACCCCGCCGCCGCCAGCGCCATGCCGGGCAGCGACAGCGACGACCCGTGCAGCGTGCGCGCGGCGTAAAAATGCCAGTTCGCGCGCTGCACTTCCTCGGCGTATTCGTCTCCGAAGGGCAGGAAGAGTAGCACGGCATCCGGTTGCTTCACCGCCTGGGTGTGACTGCAGAAGGACTCGCTGATACCGCGCAGGTCGGTAGAGAGGTCAAAAAAGCCGTCGCACTCCTCGATGATGCCGTCGGTGTTGGGCGGGATGACGTAGAGCTTTTCGGCGATGGCGGCGAATTCCGCCGCTTCCGCGTCCGTCAGGCCGATCTTCGCCCTCACGCCGGCCAACCGCGCGTCGCCGGCCAGCTCTGCCGCGTAGGCCAGATTGAATTTCGCCATGCGGCTGATGAAGACGTTGTTGTCGGCGAAGGTGTGATACTGGTCCGGGCAGCCGATGTCGCGGATTTCGTAGCGATCAGCCTCCGCGTTCCACGTCACGCGACTGGCGTAGAAGCGCGCGGTCTCGAAGACGATCTCCGCGCCGGCGTCGAGCAGCAGCGATGGGTCGTGAGTGAGTTCATCGTATAACTTCACCGCGTAGGCTACATCGGCGGAGATGTGGATCTCGCGCTCGGGCAGGCACAACCACGGCGCCGTCTCCTCCTCGCCGGTAATGCCCGTCTCCCATGGCACCTGTGCGCCTTTGTATCCCC
>JAKIYB010000502.1 GCA_022708765.1 Armatimonadota bacterium
GGCGGTGTGCGGCTCATAGAGCCAGGATGCGGCGAGGGGATGCGCGGATTGTTCAGCCACTTGACGCAACGCGCGCAGTTCCGCCTCGGCGCAGGAACGGGATGGCTCTCCACCATGGAGACGCTCCGCCAGGGCATAGGAAAGGGCGACGCCGAATATCTCTGGATGGAGATACTCGGCGCTGATACCCAGTTCGGCGCCGGCGCGCGCGGCGCCGGCGTGCAGTGCATCGTTCAGTGATCGCATCAGCGTTGGGTAATGGCCTCCAGATAGTCTTCCCCGGCTTTTGCCATGTCATTCAGCACGATACGGGCCTGAGTGCCGACCGCGTGCCATTCGGGAGTCTCCGTCGCGCGGACGGCATAGAACTCTTCGCGGATGGCCAGGCGGTCCCAGAGGCCGATGCCGATATTCGGCTCGATGAGCACGACACGCCAATCGCGGACATGGCCTTCGAAGCGCTCTTCGCCCTGCTGGAGGATATAGCGCACGCCGGTGCGTTCACCCGCCTCGTTGAAACACGGCTCCAGGTCCACCAGGATGCCGTCCTCGGCGAAGATGGGCTGCACGATGAAGTCGAGCATCATGTAACGCGGCACCGAGTACGGCAGGCCGGTGGCGTCGCAGCCGATGGCACGGCCCGTTTCCGCGGTATACTGGTCCGCAGCCACCTGGCCGTAGCGGGCGAGCGCCGTCATAGACTTCTCGCCAGCCTCAACGAGCCGCTGCATGAGCTGTTCGCGGTACGCGGGCTGGATGAACTCCGGCTTGAAGATCTCCAGAGTACCACCGCGGCCTACGTTGGTGATGAGCTGGCGGCTGTTCAGGGTGATCGGGTGCGACACATGCCACTCGTTGGCGGTCGGGTTCGCGCTGGAGAAGATCAGGCGATGCGAACCGTAAATGGCGGTGCGCGGTCGGCGAGTGCGGTTCACCACCGCGCCCCATTCCTGAATCTGTCGATCGGTGAACGAGTGCAGGAACTCCTCCGTCGCCCAATATTCCGGCGAGGAAATGATGACTTCCTGCATAGCGATGTTGTGCTTGAGTGTGATCTGATAGGCGAATTCCACCGCATCGGCCATCACGGCTTCATCAATGGCGCCATCCTCGCCGCGCAGGGCGAAGACCTTCTGGCCGCGCCCGCCCGATTCGGCGGCGTCCTTGAGCATCACCAGTCGGAAGCGCTCGGTGAACTTACGCAGGCCGGAGAAGTTTCGGCCGGGATCGCCGAACTCCAGCGCCTTTCGGGTGGCCTCCTCGCCCAGTTCCGCCGTCCAGGCCGCGAGCCAGTCTATTTCGCCGGGCAATTGCACTCCGGTTTCGGCGCAGAAGATGTCGGGATACTTCGCCTTGTCGTAGGTGGTCCAGGTATGGAAGAGGCTCTGGCTGGAGTAGGGCAGACCGAGCTCTTCCAGGCGGCCGCTGTCATACAGCGGATGGCCGTGCATCGGGAAGATCATGCCGGCGATGACCGGGCGGGTGAAGCAAGCGGCTACGCAGACACCTTTCGGGCCGACGTGCTCCGCCGCCAGCGCTTCCGCCTGGAGCGCGGTGAGGTTGTTATGCCGCTGGAGGGCGGCGATGTATTCCTCGCGGCTGATATAGAGATGGGCATGGCGCACCTGCAGCACCGGCCGGCTCATGGCATCCAGGGTCACCTCTTCGGCATGGCGGGAGATAAGCAGGTTCGCACCGGGGCGCCCCTGCGTCTGCAGTTCCCGCGCCAAAGTGGGACCTTCCATCAGCGCCCGCGAGACATGCGTGCGGCCAACAGGGTAGAGATAGACCAGGTTGACACGCTCGTCCGCGCCGATAATCGCCGGGTCGAAGGCCGGGAAGAGCCGCGGGATGGCGAAGCCATCGTTGCGCATAAAGGCGATTTCGCGCAGTTTGGTGAAGGCGCGCCAGCGACGTTCGGCCGCTGTTTCGCCATTCTCGCCGATGGGCACCGTGTTCCCGTCTCCGTCCATGTCACCGATGAGCGCGGTCAGTTGCTCCTGCGTGTAGTCCTTCAATTCGGTAAAGGTGAGCGCCAGCGCGCGCAGATAACGGTAGACAGGCAGGTAGTGCTCCACCGCCAGCTTATACATGTCGTCGCCCTGCACGTGTTTGAAGCCATCGCCACGCGTATAGGCCCACGGCCGGTACTGATAGAAGTGGTCGTTAACGAACTCAGCGAAGAAGTCAGCCATCGCCCGCCAGACAAGGGTGGGATTCTCCGGCGTCACCACGTAGAAATCAATGGTGAGCAGGATGCCGCGGCAGGTATCGAACAACTCGGCGACATCGGCCACCCGCGCCAGCAGGCGGTCGCGCTCAGCCTCATCAATCGTTTCTTCGCGCAGCATGGCGGCCACCGTGCCGCCCAGCCGGGCGATGTCGCCGGGATCTTCGTAGCCACCGCTGATGGCGCGGATGGCCATCATATCCACATCGCGACCGGTGAAGAGCGTCTCCACATGGGTGCGGATTAGTTGCAGATATTCCTTCTCGTCGCCGCGGATAAAGATGTTGCGTCCCAACTCCTCGAGCGACAGACGCAGCAACGCGAGCATGGTGCCGATACGGCTGGTGATAGGTGTCGCGTCATCGGTGCAGGCCGCGCGGGCAGCGTCAATCATCTCTGCTACCGGTTTTCCATTGTAGGTGTCCAGTGTCGCCAGGAAGGCTTTCTCGCGGTCGCTCATCGCCCGGGCGCGGGCGGCGCGTTCCTGCAGGCGCTTTCGAGTATCAATAGCAACCACCGCCACCTCTTCCGTTGCTTTGTTCGAGCTTTCTACGCCCTTCTCTTCGCGGAAGGTTTCCGCCGCCGGCACGTAGGCGGGACAGTAGAGACTTTCAATCACCGCCGGGTCAGCGGTAGGGACGGCGCCGCCCATCGCGGTGATGCCAGCCTCAAAGGCCCGGCGTGCCTTCTCCATATCAGCCTGCGCAGCACCCATGAGCAGGAACTGCCCGCCAAGCGCCAGCCAGGTGGCAAAGTCCAACTGCTCCAGCGGCAGCCCGGCGGCGATGCTAGCAAGCGCGCGCGCGGTGGCCTGTTCCTGCGCCGTCTGCTTGCCAAAGCGCAGCATGCGCTCCTCGGTTTCGAGGAAGAGCGCCGATTCCTGGTCGGCTTGCAGGTCACGAACGATGGCGGCAAAGCGCTCCTGCGCGCCGGCGGCATCGCCACTGGCCAGCGCGGCGAGCAGTGCTTTAGCGCGGCCGCGCTGGTGGCGCATCTCCTCGCGCCAACTCTCGATGGTATCCGTACCAACGCCAACACAGCGGTAGAGAGCATTGCGGCCGACGCCTTCGCCGGCAGCGAACCAGCGCATCACCGCCAACCGGTTCAACGCGCGATGGCGGGAACCGGACGCGCCGTCCATGATGATAAGCGCGCTGTTCGGGTTGCCTTCCAACATCATGTTGCGCACGCGCACCGGGTTGTCGAGCAACGCGAGCAGGTCATCGTGTGGGATGCCAGTGTCGAGAACATCCGC
>JAKIYB010000503.1 GCA_022708765.1 Armatimonadota bacterium
CGCGCGGGTGGAACTACCCGGGCGCGTGGATTACGTACTGGCCGGTGACGGTAAGCAGGAAATACGCGAGGGGGTGCTGCGCTTTCTGGGTCAAGGCGCCCTGGTGCAGCCGCGCCCGGAAGGCACCCGGCTGACGCTCTTCGCCGGCCGCTTGCTCGCCTGGGAAGGTTTAGAACTGGAACAGCCGCTCTCCGGCGGCCTGATACAGGCATTTTTCGCGCAGGACGGGCAACTCACCGGCGAGTGTGACGGCCTGGCGCGAACCGTTACGCTGCGTGCGTCAGCGGCGTTTCGCGGGAAGAAGGCACTCTATCTCGATGGACAGTTGATGACCCGATTTCCCGACAATGCCGGCCACTACGCCTTTGAACTGCCGGCGGGGAAGCATCGGTTCCAGATCAAGTAACATGGTGCCAGCCAGGTTGTTCACTGAATGAATGCTGGTTATCACGCGTCATACCCGTCAGACAACGTAAACCTTTCAGTCCCGTGTTGCACATCCGCCGGGTTCCCACTCACCGGATCGGGTATAGCAGCCTCGGGGGAAGCGAATGGATTCGGCGTCGGGTTTAATCAGCCAGCTCTTCTGGCTCTTCATTATCTTATCGTTCCTGTGGCCGGTGCTGCGGCAGCGGATGCTGGAGTCGGCGCGGGCGAAGATGATTCACGCGCTGCAGCAGCGGCGCGGGTCACGGGTGATCGTGCTCATCCACCGGCAGGAATCCATGGCGATCTTCGGCCTGCCGTTCTATCGCTACATCACCATCGAGGACAGCGAACAGGTGCTGCGCGCCATCCGCCTCACCCCGCCGGATGTGCCGATTGACCTGGTGCTGCACACCCCCGGCGGGCTGGTGCTGGCGAGCGAGCAAATCGCGATGGCGCTGCGCGCCCACCCGTCGCCGGTCACCGTCTTCGTGCCGCATTACGCCATGTCCGGCGGCACGATGATCGCCATGGCGGCGGACAATATCGTGATGGATTCGAACGCCGTCCTCGGCCCGGTGGACCCACAACTCGGTGAATTCCCAGCCGCCTCCATTCTGCGCGTGATCGAAACGAAGCGTCCCAAGGATATTGATGACCGCACGCTGATGATGGCGGACATGGCACGCAAAGCAGTAACGCAGGTGCGCGAGGCGCTGGTCTACCTGCTGCAGGAGCATTTCACCGAGGAAAAGGCGCTGGAACTGGCGACCACGCTCAGTGAAGGTCGCTGGACGCACGATTATCCCGTCACCGTTTCGCAGGCGCGCGATCTCGGTTTCCTCATCTCCACCAGCATGCCGATGGAAGTCTACCACCTGATGGACCTGTACCCGCAGCCGAACCAGCGCCGTCCCAGCGTGGAATATGTACCGCTGCCGTACATCCCGAAGCCGCAGCCGGCGGAACGGAAGGCACGAGATTAAGGTCCGTCTTCCGGTCGCAGCACGCGCTTGACTTCGCGGACGCAGGCGACTTCGGTGCCCGGTTCCACCAGGTTGTGATTCAGGTGGGTTACGCAGGGGCGGTCCATATAGTAGAGGCCGTCCATCGGCGCGGTGATGGTTTCCAGCACATCGTGTGTGTCCCAGGCGTAGATGTGGCCGAGGACATCGCCTTCACGCACCAGCCTTCCTTTACGCGCCGCCGTCACCCACATGCCTTCCACCGAAGATTTGGGCAGCAGGTCCACCGGACCAGGGGTGAAGAGGTAGCGATCGGCGGGATATTCCATCGGGCTATCGAGCATGCCCATGTAGCGCAGCAGGTTCATCGTGCCCATGCGTCCCAACGGCGCGGAATCGGGATTGATCATGTCCTGCGGGATCATCTCCAGCGCGCAGCATGGTTTGCCCGCTTCGTAGCAGGCATTCTGCAGCATGCGCATCGAGGCATCGTATTGCAGTTCAAAAAGAAACGGCGTGCCGAAGGCCAGAATCCAGGGTTCAAATCCCTCGTTGCTCCACGCCACCGGGATGCTGAAATCCGCCCAGCAATGCAGGTCTACCACGGCGTCGGCGCGGGTGATGAGGTTGTCCCACAGCAGTGCCGCCATGCGGTGCGGCGGGAAGGGGCCGTTCGCATCGCCCGGCCACACGCGGTTCATGTTGTGCCCCATGGAGGGGTAGCCGTGCATGCGCGCGTGAAAGGCGATGGGATTGGCCACCGGCACGGCGATGAGCGTGCCGCGCAGGCGGTCCGGCGTCACCGCCGTCAGCACCTGGCGCACAGCCTCCCAGCCGTTGATCTCGGTGCCGTGCTGGCAGGCCTGCACATATAGCGTTGGTCCGTCCTCCGCGCCGCGCACCACATGGTAGGGGATACGTATGCTGACGCCTTTCAGATAATCGGCCAGTTCCAGACGATGTATCGTATGCGCGTTTCGCGGCCAGTCAGTCATGATTTCCTCCAGTTATTCGACGTGAGTCGGTTCGTCAACGCGGGGTGCCGGTTGCCGCTTTTGCAGCAGCCCGGTAGCGCATTCCACGCTGCTGCCTATCACCGCCACCGCCAGCACGCTGAAGAGCGTCCAGTTGATATACCGCAGCCAGGGCAGCGGCGGCAATATCTCGCAGCCAATGAGAAAGAGCAGGAAGGCGTATTGCAGCGCGCCAGCAGGCTTACTGAAGCGGGTGCGCGCTACCGCACCGCCGCGCAGCAGCGCCGGCGCCTGCATGACGATGACGCTCGCCATCGCCAGCAGGATAACGGCAAACTGCCAGAGCACCAGCCGTCCGGCGACATACAGCGTGATGAAGAGCCCGTAGATGAGCACGAAATCTACCACGCTGTCCAGCGTGCCGCCGAAGGATGACGTCTGCTTCAACTTGCGCGCCAGCCTGCCGTCCAGCAGGTCGGTGATGAGCGCCAGCAGCATCCCTCCGGCCGCCAGGTAGCCCCGCCCGCTGACAATACCCAGAATGATTACCGGCAGCAACACCAGCCGCGAGGTGGTGAGCAGGTTCGCGGCGGTGAGCAGCGGTGGGTGCGGTTCCTCCGTCATGGCATACTCCTACAGTTTATTGTCCACCACGGCATCTTTCACCGCGGTGGTCAGTGTCTCGCCCTTCAGCTTCACATAGCTGCCGCCGACCATGAGCAAGTGTTTCGACGGTGTTCGCCCGGTGATGATGGTCAGGTGCACCTGTCGTGCATCTGTTTCCAGGTCGCCGACGGTGACGGCATCGCCCGTGTCGTTCAATACCACCCAGTCCTCACGGTCTTTGATGGCGGCGATGCGCAGCGCAGTCAGGTTCAATGAATCCGCCAGCGTGGTGACGCCGGCGGCGAGTTCCGCGGGATTGACCGTCGGCGCATGTGGCAGCAGCAGCGTGGTGAAGTGCCGGCGGTCGCCCGGTTTGGCCATCCCCTTCCAGGCATAGCGCAGACGCAACGGCAGCACCCGCCAGGGTTGGTCCTGGTAGCGGTTCAGCATCTCCAGCGTATAATCCGGCTGCGGGGGATAGTAGACCAGCAGGTCGCG
>JAKIYB010000504.1 GCA_022708765.1 Armatimonadota bacterium
ACTCGGATCGGCCACCTGCACGCTGGTAGAGACGCCCGCGATGAGTTCTGTCAGCGTCGTCGTGGTTCGCGGATCGTGGTACGGCGTGACATACCCCACATAGGTGCCGTAATAGGCCGTGCCGATGCGCGTTACCACAATCAAGGCATCCTTGTCGCCGAACAAAAAGTAGGCAAAGGAACTCGCCGAGCCGGGGATCGTGGGGACATAGCCGTCCATGGTATTTTCGGTCCAGCGTGCAAAGAGGAACGGGCCACCTTTCGTCAGGATATAGGTGGGATCTGCGGTCGCATCCCAATAGCCTGGCAATACCGTCCCTGCCCCGCCTTGCAAGGTCAAGCGCGTGGCGCTCACCGCGGACACGCGCATGCGTCCAATCGCCGCCCGATAGCGGTTACTGCCCGTGGTGGGATTGAACCCCCAGAGCGTATCGCCGACGGCGAAAGCATCAAGAAAGCTCGGTGCGCCGGCTTGCCCATCGAAATAGGCGGAACTGGAACTCTGGTGCATACATTTCACCGTACCGGGGTTCGGGGTCCAGTAGGGTGCGACGGTTTGCCAGGTGCGGAAGACACAGGTATTCAGCCCTTCGTACCCGGCGATGCGGTCGAGCATGATGCCAAACTGCTTATCACCGCTTTCCCCGGTGGAGCGCAACGCGATAAAGGGCACCGCCAGCAGCGAGTAATCATCCGCAACGGTCCACCCGCGTCCGACGAGGAAGTCGCGAATTTTCCCCAGCAATTCATTCGTATTGGCGACCGTGCCGTATTCGTGTGCCCAAGGCATGATTACTTTCCTTTCAGTTGTTCGCGTTCATAGGCCAATTGGCGTTCCAACGCCTCAACGAACTGCGCGCGCATCCGCAGGGATAAGGCGCAGACCTCCCGGTATCCCCAGTGCAGACCGCCGTAGGCCAAAAAGAAGGCGTCTTGCATCAGCGACTGCCGGGGAAGAAAAAATCCTGGTGCGCTTCGACTTTCGTTTTGATCGGCGTGCCGCAGCGCTGGCAGGTGGTGTTCACCGTGGTGTCGATGTCTCCATCCACCGCCTTCATCGCCTCGCGCAACGCCTGGCGGTCTTTCAGCGACATCTCGACCACCGTCTTCTTGTTGGGGGCGTTGCCGTCGATATCCAGGATGCGGATGAGCATGCCGTGGGTCATATCGGCGTCCGGCAAGGCGGCGAGCCGGACTTCCTTATGCCCATCGAGGTGGCCAAAGCGCACCGTGCGTCCTGACCCGGGCAGGGTGATGGTGAACTCACGCTCGGGGGGATACGGCGTCACCGGCAGATCCTCCAGGTTGACCTGGATCGCATTGGTGGCCTGGCAGGCCGGATGCGGGCAGACCAGCGATAACGAGACCTCGTCGCCCAGTGACACTTGCCGCAGCTTGATCAACAGGAAGTGCCGATCACCGTCCAGCAGATCGAGCACATCGGTGGGGGTGAGCTCGGTCTTTTCATCTAACTGCACGAGGCAATTGCGCAGGATCTGGTTGATCGCCGTGCCGGTGCGCAGGAGGCGCGTGTTGGTCAGCAACTCTTCTTCTACGCCGGTCAGTTCACGGATGGCGCAGGTGCGCCCGCTCGGTAAGGTAAATGGATACATCTCGCCTCCTCATCAATCCCAGTATTGGTAGCTTAAAGAGATCTTCTCGATGGTGTTATTCGTGTTGCCGCCTTCGAGATCGTCGTATTCGAGCCCTTTGATCCAGGCGCCGTGGATGTGCCAGCGTCGGGTTTCTACCCCCATGCGGTCGTACTGCACGATGTCGAGATCGCGCAGATAAAGCGCCGGCACCCCGCCCATGCCCAGCGTGACCTGTGCTACCTGGGTGAGCCACTGCCGCGCGGCATCATCCGAGCCGTCTTGCAGGATGCCTTTCTCCAGCGTGAGATCGCTGAACTTCACGCGGCCCGCGACCTTCTGGTCGAACAACGACCCGGCGGGGGCAAAGGTCACTTCCTCGACTTCCGTTTTCGGCAGTGAGCATTTTTGAAAGAGCGCCACATCGAAGCCGTTGATCTCGATGGCGAACTGCCAGTTTTGATACAGGCTCTGCGGCATGGCCATGACTTGCATTGTCGTCTCTCCTTATCTGCGCCGACCGCTATCGGCATCGATGACCACCTGTTTCGGTGGCGTAGCGCGTGTGGGGGACGACGCGGACCCGGATGCGGCCGATGGCGCATGGTGCGCATTCGCGGTTCCCCGCGTCGCGGTGGCCTTCCGGCCCGCGCCGTTCCCCAACGCATTGCGACGGAGCGTCAATTCGCAACTGTACCCGCCGCTATCGATACGGTGCCGGACGGCTTCCACGTGATAGAGTCCACTGAACTTCCGTCCGACCCCGCGTATCTCCACATTCGTTTTCGCCCGCAGCTGCGGCAGGCCGATGGTGGTCGCCTCCGCAGTCACGTGCTGCAGTTCGCCCGAGACGAACGGCGCTTCCGCCGCCGGTCGCTGCGTGGTATTCCCCGTGGTGGGCGTCACGCGCCCCGCCCGCTGTCCACCTGGCTGTGCCATCAGTAACTCCTATCGCACCCGCTTGCCCGTGTTGGCATCGATGACACGGGGAGCGGCAGGCGCTCCTTCCGTCAACACCGACTTCTTCCCAAGCACCGGACGCTCTGGCGTCGTGGCGTCATCGGCCTTGGTGACCACCGGCGCTTTCGCCTTCGGATCAACCCCCACCGCCGTGGTTGACTTCCCACTGGTGGCCGCGCCCTGCGTCTGCGTCTGCGGACGAAATGACCGCAGGATGCCATCGCGACTGGTGAAGTACTCCAACACCATCACGGGCGGCTTCTCCAACCCACGCGGATGAAAATGCAATTCCTCGCCCTCGACATAGAAGGCATAGCCGGTCACCCCGTTGCCGGTCGTGGCGCGGGCGGTTTTGGCCAGCTGCGCCAGCCATTGGGCGTCCGACTGCTTGCTCTGATGCCGTCGCGGGAAGCGATCCACCGTGGGCGTTACGACCGGCACCAAGCCATGCTCGTTGGCGATGGTGATGGCGATATCACTCGCGCGAATGCCACCCGGCATCTCCCATACCCGCAGCACCTGCTCCGTGGAGAGGTTGCACCCCTTGTCATACGCCTTGATGGTGATCGTCGGCGCCCCCGACTCCGGGAAGTCATAACCGATCTCTTTAATCACCCCGAGCTTGGTGGGCGACAGGTTATCGGCGTACCCGAACCGCGCCCGGATGTCGTTCCCTTCCTGCAGCAACGGATCATCGATGAACAGCAGGTAGGGATCGGCCAGCGTGACTTCCAGCAGGTCGAGCGCCGTCTCATGGTCCTCGTAGACAAACGATACCAGTCGATCCGTCAGATCACGTGAGAGACGTTTGCCTTCGATTTCCAGCAAAACAATAGGCGCAGTAGGAGCGAGCACCTCTTCCCCCTCTTCATACGTCTTCTTACGGCGGCAACGCCCCGAATTACGAATC
>JAKIYB010000505.1 GCA_022708765.1 Armatimonadota bacterium
CCGCCACTCTCATGCAGGGCGGGGTGCCGCTGCTGGAGACGCTTAGCGTGGTGCGCGACGTGCTGGACAACGAAATCCTCGCCCGCGCTACTGACGACGCCCGCGAAGGAATGCGCGAAGGCGAGCGCTTTGCCGAAAGGTTAAAGCAGACGGGCGTGTTTCCCGGCTTCCTCACGCACATGATCGGCATCGGCGAGGAGACGGGCGATCTGCGCAGCATGCTGCACACCGTCGCCAACACCTACGATATCGAAGTGGAAACCTCGCTGAAAGGGCTGGTTTCGCTGCTGGAGCCGGTGATTATCATCACGGTCGGCGCCATCATGGGGAGCATCATCCTCTCCATGCTGCTGCCGATCTATTCGATCAATCTGTTGGGGTCGTAAGGGACACCCGGCACGGCTGGGACACAAGAAACGAAAGAAGGGGACCATGTCGTTGAACAGGACGCATCGCGCGCGGCGAGGATTTACGCTGCTCGAACTGCTGGTGGTGATGTTCATTCTCGTGCTGCTGGCCGGCACGGTGACGGCGCTGGTGATGAAGCGCACCGAAGATGCCAAACACGCGCGGGCGAAGGCGGACATCGCGAGTTTTGAGACGGCGATTGACCTGTATAAGCTGGACAATCAGGCCTATCCGCCCTCGCTGGAAGCGCTGCGGGCAAAACCGTCGGGCGATGAACTGCCGAACTGGAACGGCCCATATGTGAAGAAAGCGGTTCCCGCTGATCCGTGGGGACGCGCCTATCTCTACCAGGCGCCCGGCGAGCACAACCAGGATTCCTACGATCTGTTCAGTCTGGGAAAAGATGGGCAGGAGGGCGGCGCCGGGAATGACGCGGATATCCTCAACTGGGATTAAACCGGGATTCACGCTGTTAGAGCTCATGGTGACGCTGTTCATCATGGTGCTATTCACCGGCGTCGTGGCGGTGTCGCTGGGACCGGCGCTGGAGGACGCGCGACTGGGCGGCGGGACGCGTATGGTGCTGGCGGCGCTGCGCTGCGCGCGCGATTACGCGGTGGCGCACCGGACGGACACCGCCGTACACCTCGGCGACGAAGCGAATGGCGTGGGCGTCTACATCCGCGAGGTGGATGACGACGGCGTGGAAAGCTGGCGGCCGCTCACCACCCCGGCGGGCCGTATGCGGCCGCTGCCGGCGGGTATCGAGATCGCCGAGGTGGCCGACCCCGAAGCGGACGAGAACACCGAGCACGACCCCGGAGTGAATTTCACCGCGCTGGGCAGCGGCGAAGACGTGCGCATCACCCTGCGCGACCCGAAAAACCGTACCCGCACGATTGTCGTGGACGGGCTGACCGGGCAGTGCGAAGTGGCGAAAGTGGTTGAGGAGTGAACGGACCCCGGGGAGGGGTGGCTGATAGGTGCGCTTGTGAAGACCGGACGCGTGACAACCGCATATCGCCATCGGGGGTTAACCCTGCTGGAGGTGCTCGTTGCAATGACGGTGCTGTCCATCGGCATCGTCAGCGTGGTGGGCGCGGTGGCGGCGTGCCTGCGCGGCAGCGATGCCTCGGCGGCCTATTCGCGGGCGGCGCTGCTGGCTGAGCAGGTAGCGGAGGAGTATGCGCGGCAGGAGACGCTGGAACCCGACGCCCAGAGTGGTACCTTTGACGAACTCGCGTCCGGCTATACCTGGGAGGCGCAGGTAGCCAGCGCGGATGACGAGGGATTGTATCCCCTGCGCGTCACCGTGAGTTGGGAAAATGGCCTGCGCAGCTACACGCTGGAGACGTCGCTGCGCCCGCGCCCGCTGCCGGCCCCGCTGCCCGCCGAGGAGAACGCCGATGGCGAACGTCCGGAGCCGGGCGAGGGAACTGAAGCCGGCACGGGCGGCAATGACGGCGGCGGGAGTGGCGGCAATCCGGGCGGCGGTTCCGCGAGGAGGTCACGATGACGCGGCGCTCCGCCGGCTTCACGCTCATCGAGATGTTGGTGGCGATGGGGATCTTCCTCATCTTCGTCAGCGCCGTGTACGGCATCTATGCGGGCGCCGCCACGGCGATGGCGCGCGCGGAGGCGCATCAAGCGGTGTATCAGACGGGCCGCGTACTGCTGGCGCAGGTGAGCGCGGAACTGGCCAGCGCCTATCCGCAGCCGGGCGAGATGATCGGTTTCGTGGGTGAGGATAACGTCGGCATGGATGCCGAGTATGCTACCGACCAGGTGACGTTTCTCACCACCGCGCATGCGATGAACGATGACGCGCCGGCGGGCGATCTGCTGCAGGTGCGCTACCGGATGGCGGACACGGCGGTGGGTGAGGAGCCGGGCCTCTATATCCAGGTGAACCGCGCGCCGGGGCTGGAGGTGAACGACACCGAGGTAGAGCCGGAGACGCGGCGGCTGTCGGCGCGGGTGATGGGCTTCAATGCGCGCTACCTGCCGGCGGATGGAGACTGGCTGGCGGAATGGCCGGACGGCGCCACGCTGCCGCGGGCGGTGCGGGTGGAGTTGACGCTGCGCTCGGATGAGGACAGCGCGGCGCCGGTGGTGCTGTCAACCACGACAAATCTCGCCATGGCCACCGCGGAGGCGGCGACCGGAGAGGAGGGCGCCGATGCGACGCCGTAACCGCCGGGGCATTGCGCTGTTGACCGCCCTCTGGCTGCTGGCGGTGCTGGTCATTCTGGTGGCGGGATTCGCCGCCGTGGTACACAGCGACTCGCAGGCGGCGGGGAATTTTGGGCAGTTGGCGCGCGCCCGTTGGGCGGCGCGTACCGGCCTCGCGCGGGCGGAAACGGCGCTCATCAGTGAAATGGTGCTGCCGTATACCGCGCTGCAGGCCGGCCGCCTGCTGCTGGAGCCGGTGGAGACGGACGGCACGACGGCGGGCATGACGGCCTATCGCACGCTGGTGGACGATGAGGCCGGAAAGATCAACCTGAATACGGCGCCAGCGGAGACACTGGCGATGCTGCTGCCGGTTGACGTGGTTGACGCCGTGATTGACTGGCGCGACGAGGACAGCGCGCCGGGCGAGCAAGGGGCGGAGTCGGATTACTACGAGACGCTGACGCCGCCATACCGGTGCCGGAACGCACCGTTCGTCACCGTGCGCGAGCTGCTGCTGGTGAAAGGCGTCACCCGCGAAATGTTGACAACGCGGGTGACGGCGGATGGGCGAACGCTGGAGGAGCTGCTCACCGTCTCGTCGTCGGATACGAATACCGACGCGACCGGCCAGCCGCGGGTGAATATTCAGACCGCGACGAAAGAGGCGCTGGCCGAAGCGTTCAGCGAAGAACTGACGGAAACGGAGATTGACGCCATCATCGCGGGCCGTGGGTCATCGGGGTATCGCAGTCCGGCGGATCTGCTGCGGGTGCAGGGGCTGTCGCGCGAAAAGGTGGCGGCGGTTTATGACCGGGTGACGACGACGAACGACCGCGCGCGCAAGGGGATGGTGAACGTGAACACCGCCCCC
>JAKIYB010000506.1 GCA_022708765.1 Armatimonadota bacterium
GCCGGTGTAACGCCCTTCGCCGCTTTATCGTCCAGCACGCGAAAAACAATTGTCTGCTCTGGTGCCAGGTCCGTCTTCACGTAAACGCGCGCGGTTTTCACGCTGCCGTCTGGGTGACGCGCGATCTCTGTCGCCTGGAAAACCACCGGCACGCCATCCGCTGTAACGACGCGCAGTTCCCGACAGGCCTTCGCGGGGAAAGTTACCGGAAAGGAGATCATCTCCCCCGACCACTGCAGGCCAAGGTATTCGCTTAATCGGTACTCAGATGCGGCATTTAGCACGCTCTGCGCCAGTACGAGCACCAGGAGCAGTTGACAAACATTTCGCATCGGATCTCCTCCAGTCATCATGTCACTCCCAATACCACCAAACGCGATCAAAAGACACCGCCGTGTCCCGTTCGACCTGCCGCTTGCCGAACGCCGGATGCACGGCCAGAGTCAAGCCCAGCAATTGCGAGCTATTCGGACTGACCGCGGCGGAGCCCATCTCGGGCGGCAAATTAAACGGTCCACCTTTGTCCCCCGTGACGCCGGCGGCAGGCAGCAGGGACAGATGATATGGCGGATTTGGCGGCGTGGTTGTGGACAGGTCCAGCGCATACCCGACACGCAGCACCCGGTTCGGCGTCACCTCCGCCAGCGTGAACGGCTGCTGCTCGCCACGGGGCACATAAGAACGCGGGCCGAGAGAGAGACGGGTATGCCCGTTCAGGTTCATCGTCGTGACCGCGGTGAGCGGCGCGTGCCAGAGGGTGACGGAGGCCATGCAGGTGGACAGGTCGGGAATGACGATCTCGAGCTGGTATCGCGCGTGCCTGACGGGGCGCGGTTGCAGTTGCTCCAGCAGCGGCAGCGTGGCGTAAGTGCTTGTCGTTCCCGCGGGAACGGTAAGGCGCAGCAGGTGATTATCTGTCGCGTCAGCGACCAGCGACGCGCGAACCTCGTGTGTGGGTATCCTGAGAAGATCGTGGAAATTGCCGATTGTGTTGGTGCCTGACAGGATCGTCCAGGTCATCATCGGCCGCGCGGTACGCCCACCGACGACGCTGAATGATGTGGCATCTTCGAAATCGTTTGCATAAAAATGCGGGGAGCCCTGCCGGAGCCAACTCACGTGCCCATCGAGAAATGCCAGCACCGCGCCGCCCTCGTGTCGGCGCATTCCCAATGAACTGCCGAGTATCGGCGTCTCGCTGTCACCCAGTACGGGGATATGCGTCGGGACCGGCCAATCTGAAAGCGCAGCCCCGGACATCCACCATCCGAAGCCGATTTCCGCGTGATCGGCGGTTCCCACGCGCGGCGATGCCGGGCAATCGAAGTCTTCGGTCCGTATGCCATACGGCTGGATATCCGCCTGCCAGCGAGTGTCCGAAGGAAGGGTGTCATGGTGATCCTGCGCGTATTGCAGCACCGCGGCGATGAGCCGGCTCTGTCGGGAGAGACACGTCGCGCGCGGCATCTCCCCCGCTGCGGAGAGGATACCCCGCCCCAGGATGATGCCGTAGAGGCACAGCGCGCCGATGACTACCCACTGCCCTACCCGGGCATTCCGGCTTCGCATCGCCATCCTCCCTCCCGGACATTACTGCAATGAGTCACTCCCTTCACATTCGCTATCGGATGCCGGTTACCTTCGCATGCCAGCCTTAATTACCCACTGCGTTGTTACATCATAATGCGGTTCACGCTTCTACGTATGCCGGATAGTACCGGTCTATCTCCTCCATCGCGATTTCCACCGCGCGCTGGGCTTTGCCCAGGTTGCCGTGCATGGTGTAGACATCGCGGACGACGAGTTGCGCGGGGATATTGCGGCCGGCGATAACCTCCAGTGTGCCGCGAATTTCCGCGCGCCAGGCGTCTTCGTCGAGAACGCGGTCCACGCTGAGCAGATTGGGGTCGGGCTTGCGGGAGAAGACGATGCCGGTGCCTTCCAGCACGTCGGCCATATACTGCTGGTTCGCCCAGCGGGAGATGGAGACCGCTTTCAGGTTCGGGAGCTTGCTCAGCGACAGCTCCCAGATGGGATCCACCGGCTCGCAGCAACCCCAGTAGACGAAGCCGAAGAGGGCGGCGATGTCGCGGTAATAGGGGAAGCAGAACTCGTGGAAGTGTTCGGCGGAAACGCCCACCGTCTCCTGGCTGTTCATGCCCGTCCACATGTCGGAGAGTTTCACCTGGCCAGGTACCGATTCGCCCTTCGGCAGCAGTGTGGTGTAGTTGAAGCAGGTACCGCAACTGCACTCGCCGCCGTTGTTCAGTATGAGCAACCCTTCGCGCTCCGCCCATTGCGCCACGTTGATGGCGTTGTCGCGCAGCAGCGCCATCAGCGCGTGTAGCGTCTCCGGGCAGTCATACATTGCCATGAAGTAGGTATCCATGCTCATCAACTGCACCAGCGAATGGGTCAGGTAGTTGTTGCCGTAGGTGCCCGAACGCATGGCCACCGGCAGGATATCGCCAAATGTCTCCTCCAGAAATGCCTTCTCCTCCATGGTGCTCTCGCGATTCACGCCGTAGGTGGCGGGCTTGAGCATGTCAAAACCGTCGCAAAGGTCGCTAATCGGATAGTTGAAATGGTAGCCTGTCTCCACCCCTTCGGCGTCCTTCGCGTGCTGGGCGGTGATTTCGATGCCAAAGTTATCCACCCACACATGCCAGCCCATGTCCAGTGTGTCGGGGCAGACGTGGTCGTCGTTGAGAATCTCATGGTGGCGAATATGGCGCAGAAAACCGTTCTCTAACCGCCGCCCGTACGGCGTCTCGCATTTGAAGAGGGAGGCGGGCATGAAATCGCGGTCAAAGGTCCAGCTCTCAATGGCGAACGGCGGCCGCGCCCCCGGCACCGCGTCATTCATGTCTGTCCACAGCTTCTTCCGGTAGGCCATGACGGGCAGCGCGGCAATTTCCGCCTGGCGATGCGCCAGTTCGCGCAGGTACAGGCGCTCGTGTTCGGGCAGGGCATAGGGCATGGATAGCCTCCGGTTGGGCGAGTAATCAGTGATTGGTAAGGGTTGAAATTCGGTAGGCAAGCATGGGATTCCTCCCCAATCGTGCTCTTACTCGTAATCGTACTCGATTCATTCGTCAAACAGTCAGATCGAGCACAAACATGAAAATCGATTGGAGACAGGCCTGCTGTCATCGTATCGCTGCGCGTATTCAAAACACGGCAGTTAGGTGACCAGGCGCCAACTGTCCCCACCTCACCATGCGATATCCAGCACCAACGGCCTTTCCACGCTCACGCTCGTTTCCAGCGTTATGCTGCAATGCTTCCCCTCCGCCGCAACGACCACTTCCGCCGCTACCCATTCGCCAGCGGGCGTGAGGCGGTCCACGCGCGCCGGTGCCGGGCCCGTGAGGTTGAAGGTAACACGCGACCACGGATCAATAGTGAGGTTAAACGCGCCAACAATAGTATGCCCGGGAAAAC
>JAKIYB010000507.1 GCA_022708765.1 Armatimonadota bacterium
ACCCCGCCACCGTACGCGCCGATAGACTCAACGCCCCAGGACTTCATGGTGGCAAGGTCGAGGGTTTCCAGTTCGCCGTTCGGGCCGTATTGGAGGAGGTGACGAGCGCCAGGTGGAGCAAAGAAGGGATCGGAATATCGAAGCTTAGTCATTTGCTTTGATCCGCCTATTACACCCATTGAAGTGTAATCATACTCTGTGCCATTGCCGAGAAGCGGTGATGAAGGATTTGCCGGATTATCACCATACCCGATAATGTCTCCTAAAGAAACATTGAGGCGAGCGGTGATAATAATGATCTTACTACCAATGGTTTTCAGCGAATAAAGGCATGAAGGGCTTCCATACGGCATTGTGATACTATGTTCTTCAATAAGCAGACGGGTGTTATCCGGAGAGAGCGCTATCACCGGGCCACATCTTCCCGATGCCAGAATATCATTATTAAAAATACTATATATATCACTTTGCCGGATAATCCCTTGCTCTGTGTAATGTTTGGGAACAAGTCCTTTCGGCGAATTATCGAAAAACGTAAACTGTTGAGTTCCCCATTCTTTCTTTCTCAGGACAGCAACAAGGGTGTTGCCGGTATCCATAACGTTTATAATTATGGGGAATCGTTCGTAATTGTCTACATACAGGGGAAGAGAGCAGCATCCAATTCTTTTTCCATCACTCCAGGTCGTGACGACCACGTTACCCGGTTTTATCACACCTGTTACAACATACCGCCCACTTGGAGAGACTGCAACACACGTCAGACGATTGTATGCCCACCAGGGAAATACCGTGATAAATCCAGTACTTGTAGCGGGAATCCCTTCTTTAGTCCGTGGTGAAGATACCTTCCGTGCAAATGCAGAATAATCAGACTCTTCCACTTCAATCGTCCAAGCCTTATTCCCAACCCAGTCATATAGCACAAGTTTCTTAGCATTTTCACGAACGTATACTCCATAATTCGTGTAGAAAATACCTCGGCAAATTGCCGTTCCATCATCGCTATGCAGGCCATACTGCGAAGTTGGGCATAACTCCAGTGGAAACTTCTTTACCAGCCGAAACGTCTTCGGCTGGCTGTGGTGCCACCAGAGACCGAGACTACCAACAAGGAGAAGTAGCACTAGCAGGAAGCGCAATCGGGTGATGAGGGGAGAGGGCCGTGCCATGGCAACAACCTCATCTTTCTTGGAGATAGGCGTGTTAAACCACAACGGTGACGGAATGTCACGTCGGCACGTATGGGTGTGCCGGATACGAACAGATATCAACGTAACCGCGCGCAGTGTATATGTCTACATACGAGCGCGCCCCATCCGCGTGCGGATGGGGCGCGTGTCATTCAGCTTACCAGCCGCGGGAGCGACCGCCGCCGCCACCGTAGCCACGGCCACCGCCACCACCACCGCCGAAGCCGCGCTCTTCGCGCGGGCGGGCTTCATTCACGGTGAGCGGACGCCCGCCGACTTCTTTGCCGTTCAGCGCCGTTGCCGCCGCCTTCGCCTCATCGTCGGAACCCATCTCCACAAAGCCGAAGCCCTTGCTCCGCCCGGTGGCACGGTCCATGATCACCTCCGCGCTGGTGACCGCGCCGAACTGGGAGAAGAGCTGCTCCAGATCACCACTGTCGGTGGAGTAGCTCAGGTTTCCCACATACAACTTCTTGCCCATCGTAACCTTTCTCCTTTACAGACTGCCGATTCGCGGGCGCGTCTTCGCGACCTCGCGTCGGCTGATGCGGCGGACGGCGGAACCTCTGGGATGACAGGCATCCTCGCTTCTCCCGGCAATCCAACCGACTACACAATACCATCAAACTCGCGACTGCGCAAGCAACCCGCCGCGACAGCCGGCATCGGCCCATGAAAGGCATGACGCCACGATGTCTGTACCCACCCCGCGCCGACACATTTCTTACGGTCGGATGATAAACGGCTGCGCTGTGGGGAGATACTGACAACGACGCGGGGCACGGCGTCTGCCGTGCCCCGCGTTTCAGTGTGAGTGAGCACTGTGGTTAGAGGATCTCATGCTCGGCACGAGCCTTCAACCGCGCCCAGCGGACATCCACTTCTTCCTGTATCTGTGCGGCAATGTGCGCACAGCGGTCGGTAGCAAGGTGCGAGAAGGCGCTGCCCATGATGCGCAGGGCATCGGTGACGGGCAATTTCTCACCGCGCGTTTCGGGATCGTAGCTCAGGCGAGTGACGCCGTCCTCAATCTCGTAAAGCGGATGGATGCACGCTTTCACCACGGTATCCACGATCTCCGTGCCGCGGCTCTGGTCCGAACCCCAGTTGAGCGGACACACCGAGAAGAGCTTGCCGAAGGCGAAATGGCCGGCGCGAACCGCCGCCTGCGCCTTACGAGCCTTCGCGATCATATCGAGGTGGTTGCTCTCGGCCGCATGGAACAGATAAGGCGCGCCCGTGCCGCGCAGGATTTCGACGATGTCCTTGTGCTGCGTCTGCTTCCCGATCTGGCATGCGCCGATATTGGCATTGGAGTTGCGCTGCCCGAAAATGCCGGTGTAGCACATCTGTCCGCCAGTGTTCATGTAGCCTTTGTTGTCGTACTCCAGGAAGATCATCGGATCATCGCGTAGCGCGGCGCCGATGAGTTGATCCATCCCGATGTCATCGCCACCATCGCCAGAGACACAGATGAATGTGATCTCTTCATCGGGAATTTCGCCTTTCGCGCGGAAGCGATGGTACATCTCGATGATGCCGGTCGCGGTGGACGAGTTGTTATGGAACAGGTTGTGGACATACGGCACCTTGAAGGAGGTGAGCGGATAGCCGGTGGTCACGACCATGCCGCAGCCCGTGTTGAACAACAGCACAACCTGCCCGTCAATGCCACGCAGGAACAGGTTCAGGTTCGTGAAGATGCCGCAGCCCGGGCAGGCGGAGTGCTTGTCCACGCGAGTCGGCATCTTCGACAGTTCCCGAAGCTGCTTCAGGTCCGGGCGACTGTCGCCATACTGGGCGTTGAGTGTCGTCTGCTCCGTGGTGAGCGCGCCCATCGTCACAGGCGGCAAATAACCGGGATCACCCGGCCAGGCGCCCCAATAGCGGCCTTCCAGCGTTTTGTGGCTCGCATCTACATTCGGCCAGCCCAGCGCCAGCTCGAACAGCGGGCGGGCATCCTCATCGGGCCGGAAATTCAATCCGCCAATGCCATACACGCGACTGATGATTTCGGTGTCTTTCCCGGCGTGGTGCAGGGCGGCGGCCACCTCGTTCTCCAGGTAGTTGCCGGCGCCATACTGCGACACGCGCTCGGCGACGACCAGCCGCTTCAGGCCGCCCACGGCCTCCACGATTTCCTTCGCCGGATAAGGGCGCAGCACGTAAGGCTCGATGAGCTTCACAGCCTTGCCTTCCGCTTTCAGTTCGTCTACGACGACCTTCGCGGCCTCGGCGGCGGAGTT
>JAKIYB010000508.1:0-3041 GCA_022708765.1 Armatimonadota bacterium
CCAGGCGGCCGTCGGCGCACGCTTTCACGCCGCCCGGCGCTTCCAGCGCCCAGCGCTGCGCATCCGGCAACGGGTTGAAGCCGGCGTAGGTGCCGGTGATGGGCTCCGTCTGCAGGTACGCCATGCGGCCCGGCTCATGCGTCAGCACGGCGCCGTTCTTCTCCAGCCGGCCGGTGCGGCCCTGTTGAGTCAGGTTGCTGTCCCGTTCCAGTCCTTCCGGCAAATACGGCCAGGCGCCGTTGACGGCGCGCTTTGTGAATCGGTGCCGCACGGTGTCAAAACCGGCTTCCAGCGTTTCGCCCCCGCTGGCGTAAGTCACCGTCACCTCGTTGGTGTCCTTCGCGAAGCGGACATCCAGCGTCGCCGCCGCGATGTGCCGCTGGAAAGCAGCCAGCGTGGGAAACTCGCTTATATCGCTGAACTCCAGCACGAAGCCGCCGTATGCCTGGTCGTGCCCGACCCAGAACTTCTCCACCCGTTCCTTGATTTCGTAGTGCCCTTCGGGCAGCGGGGCAATATCACCGAAGATGGCTTCTTCCGGATCGTCGCCCGGTTTTTCATTCGTCACCGGCGGACGGCGGAGGTTGAAAGACTCAATGAGCAGCGCGGGCGCCAACTCGGTATCGTGCTTCACGTCCAGCTTCGCCTTCGGGTTGTCAATGGTCAGCCGCACCTCGTCAATGCGCCCCAGGTCGGTGGCGGGGATGGGAATGACAGCCAGGTAACTCACGCCATCTTTAATGATGATGCGCTGGCTCTGCTTCGCCGTCGCGGGGAATTGCGTCACCCGCGCGCCGTCAAGATAGATTTCCCAGGTCGGTTTCGGTTGGAAATTGAAAAGGCCGAGCGTCGTCTGCAGGCTGTTGATCTTTTCGTGGCTGTTTTGCTTGAAAGGACTGGTAATCATCAGCACCTTGTTCCGGTGGTGCAGCGTACCGAGGCCGCCTTGCGGATCCAGGCCGCCGCCGTCGGTGGTAATGAGGTTCGTGGTATTGATGCCCGGCCGCGCAAGCAGGCTGACGCACTCTACCAGACGTTCGACGGGCTTATCCTCACGGCGCCAGTAGGCCATTACCGGGGTGGGGCTGCCACAGATATCCTGGGTGCCGATGCCGTAGTGCCGGCCCAGGAAGGTGCGCTTCCACAGCGGATTCTTCGCGTAGTGTCCCCACTGCTTGTACGCCGCGGTCATCTGGAAGGGCAGCGGCTTGTCGTCCACGATGTGCGAGACCCACTCCGGCGCCCACGGTCCCGTCATCGTCTGCTGCGCCACGCGCGCGGGCGGCACGTTGTGTCCGAAGACCTCCATGCCGTGGACCTCCCGCTCTGTCGTGTCGTGCAGCGCCCCCTGGCGCGAGAGGGTGTGCATGACGTGCTGCAACCCCTCCTGAGTTAGGAAGACGTGGCCCAGCGTGGTGCGGCTGGAGGTGCTGAGGAAGCGGCGCAACCCGGGATGATACGCGGTGGTGAGTTCCTCCATGGACTTCGCCAACATGCTGCGCCCCATCATCCGGTCGAAATGGGTGGGACCGAAATCGGCGAAGACCTTCTGGTCGCTCACGGTAATGGCGAAGTAGTAATGGTCAATAGACTCCTGGGTGGAACCGTCGTACCACGCCCACAGACGCAGCGGGAAGTGCTCCAGCCCGTGGCGGCCGTCCGCCATCGCGTATTCCGAGCCGACAATATTGCCGCCAAGCAGCGCGCCCATCGCCGCGGTATGGTTGAAGTTCATCGTAGACATGCCGTAGCAATAGCCGTCGCGATAAAAGCTGGCGTTGCCCCGCCAGTCGCCGGTCTCTTCGTAGTATTTGTTGCGGCCTTTGTAGTGCAACTCGACGGCCTGCGGATGCGCGAATTCGCTGGTCTTGCGGTCGGGCATGATCCAGGCGTCCCAGTAGATGCGCCAGTGCTGGCGCACCGGTTCGGGCATCGCGTCGGCATACATGTACCAGAGCAGCAGCCGGTCGGGCACGTCCCAGCCGTTCCAGTAGCGCGGCGGATCGGCCAGCATCTCGTCAAGCCATTTATTGTACGCCTCCGGAGTATCAGGCACGCCGAAGCCGCCGTGCGCCTGCAGTTCCCGCACCCGCGCCCACTGCCAGTCGGGCATCCAGGCGGGCTTGCGCTGGGTCAGGCGTTCGAGGATGGCGCGCAGCCCCTGGGCATCGGGCAGCACCGCGGTGGGGGCGCCGCCGGCCAGCTTCCCGGCAAGCGCCGTCAGGTCAGTGGGCAGGGGCAATGTCACCGTCTCCGCCCGGGCGGGTACGAAGGTGAGCTCCAGGTGGGGAAGCCTGATGATGATGCCGCGCCCGCCGGTGGCCACCGCCCATTCGTATGCCCCCTGCCCGGATTCTCGGAAGCGCCAGTCATACACCTCCCACTTGCGCAGCAGGAAGCCACATTCCTCGAGCCGCCGCAAACGCGCGCCCGGCGTGGCGCCGTACAGCGGATCCGTGAGGGTGTCGGTGATATCCATACGCCCATGCACCGGCTCGCGCTTCGGGCGGGCGGCGTCCATCACCCCCTTATTCTCCGGATCATTGGGATCCGCGACCGTGCGTTTCGGCGGCTCGGCGCCCGCTGACACCTCCACTGGCCCGAACTGGCGGGGAAAGCGGTCCTTCTCCGTATGCTGCGCGCCATAGGTCGCCCAGTAGCCGGCGCCGTTCAGGTAGGCATTGTAGGTCGGGCCGTTTTCCTTGTGCGCCGTCCAGGGCTTGCGCAGCGCCCACCCCACGGCATGCCATTGGGGCAACAGCCGCTGGTAGAGCTCATGCGCGCCGAAACTCAACCGCTGGTGATAGCCGGCGTGGCCGATGAGCAGTTCGGTGTCTTTGAACGGCAGGATGAGTTCAGCCTTCTCCAGGCGATACCCCTTCGCCAGTTGCGCGGCAATGTGCGCGGCAGCATCGGGGAAGCGCACCAGCAGGCTGCGGTGCACGGCATCGAATACGAGCGCGTCCGGCTGCGGCCGGTCCCACTGCGTGCGAAAACCGTTGATGCCGGCGGTCTCCACCTGCGGCAAGGTCAGGATCACG
>JAKIYB010000508.1:3051-3412 GCA_022708765.1 Armatimonadota bacterium
GGCTCCGCTCCGAATGCCGCAAACAGCGGCAGCAGCAGCAGCCATACAGCATAACACCGGTGTCGCATGATACCTCCCGCTGGTCGCGCGCATCACTTCACAGCCTGTTCACGCTGACTCCGGCGTCACTGCCCAAACCCGTAGGTCACTCCGTCGGTGACGGGCAAGCCGAACGCATCGCCCAGGCGGGCGTAGAATTCCCAGCCCCCGCCGCCCTGGCAGACCTTCAACAGCAGCGTGTTTTCGCCTTTCTTGAGCTGGATGTCTACGCGATCCTGGTCGGGAGCGGCGGCGCGGTAGACGTTCCGCGCGATGACCGGTTTCCCGTTCACCCAGGCGGTGATGGTATCGTCGCTGCCGG
>JAKIYB010000509.1 GCA_022708765.1 Armatimonadota bacterium
TGTCTTCGGACGGCGCCATTATCAAGCGAACAATCTATGATAATGGTTAAAAGCGAATCACTACACGGATGGGTGTAGCAACACCGGCGCAGCGGGTATGACAAAGATAAGCCCGCCTGCACGTAGCCCCGTGCGGCGGAGAGCTTGCGAGAACAGCAACGGGGGCAACTGACCTCGGAAGGGAGGGTCAGCGATGCCAGATGGCGATATGTGGCAACGATTTACCAACCCGGCAACCCGGGTGATTCACTTCGCGCAGGAGGAAGCCAAACGACTGGGGATGAGCGTCGTTGGCACCGAGCACCTGCTGCTCGGTCTCGTGCGCGAGGGGGAAGGCGTGGCCGCGCGCGTGCTGGAGCGCCTGGGCGTGAGCCTGGGCCGCATCCGCGCGGAGTTGGCGCGCCAGCTTGGCACGTCTGAAGGTCATACCGTTGGTTCCAGCCGCCTGACGCTCAGTCCGAAGGCTAAGAAAGCATTGGAGTATGCCCTGCAGGAAGCGCGCGAACTCAACCCCAAACTCGGGTTGCTCGACTTTGTTGATACCGAGCATCTGCTGCTCGGTCTCATCCGCGAAGGGTCCAGTTCGGGCAGCAAGGCGGTACGCCTGCTGGAAGCCCTGGGCGTTGACCTGGAGCGGGTGCGGAAAGAAGTGTTAAATTATCTGGGCGGCACCCCTACCCCGGTAACGACTGCACGGCAGCGCAGCAGCACCCCGGTGCTGGACGCGTTTGGGCGTGATCTGACGAAAATGGCTGCCGAAGGACAGCTTGATCCGGTGATCGGCCGCGCAAGCGAAATTCAACGCGTGGTGCAGATCCTCAGTCGCCGTACGAAAAACAATCCCGTGCTCATTGGCGAGCCGGGCGTGGGTAAAACCGCGATCATCGAAGGCCTGGCCCAGCGCATCGTGCAGAAGGATGTGCCGGAAGTGCTCTTCGACAAACGCGTGGTCGCCCTCGACCTGGCTGGACTGGTGGCGGGCACCAAATACCGCGGCGAATTTGAAGAACGCATGAAACGCGTCATGGAGGAAATCCGCAAGAGTTCTGGCGAGATTATCCTCTTTGTGGACGAGTTGCATACGGTGGTGGGCGCGGGCGCCGCCGAGGGCGCCATTGACGCCGCGAACATCTTAAAACCGGCGCTGTCACGCGGCGAACTGCAGTGCATCGGCGCAACCACGCTGACCGAGTACCGGAAATACATCGAGAAGGATCCCGCGCTGGAACGGCGCTTCCAGCCGGTGAAGGTTGACGAGCCCAGTTCCACCGAAGCGATGGATATTCTGCGCGGCCTGCGCTCGCGCTACGAAGAGCATCATCAGGTGCGCATCACCGACGAGGCGATCACCCTGGCGGTGCGGCTGGCGGACCGCTACATCGCCGACCGCTTCCTGCCGGACAAAGCCATTGACGTGATGGATGAAGCGGCATCGCGCGTGCGACTGGAAACCTCGGTGGTGCCGGCGGAGCTGCGGCAGGTGCGTCAAGACCTGGAAGCGGTGACGGCGGAACTGCAGGAAGTACTGAGCGTCAGCCCTTACGAGCGCGACTATGACCGTGGCTTCGAGCTGCGCGAGCGCCAGCGAGTGCTGAAAGAACGCGCCCAGGAGTTGGAAGAAAACTGGAAGCGTGCCCGCGGCAACGCTCGCACCGTGGTAAGCGAAGACGATGTCGCCGAAGTCATTGCCCTCTGGACGGGCGTGCCGGTTCGCAAGCTGGCCACCGATGAAACCCAGCGCCTGCTGCAGATGGAAGATCACCTGCACGAGCGCGTTATCGGCCAGCAAGAGGCCATTACCGCGGTGGCGCGCGCGGTGCGCCGCGGTCGCGCCGGCATGAAAGATCCCAAGCGGCCGACTGGCTCCTTCATCTTCCTCGGCCCCACCGGCGTGGGGAAAACGGAGCTGGCCCGCGCCCTCGCGGAGTTCCTCTTCGGCAACGAAGACGCGCTCATCCGCATTGACATGTCGGAATACATGGAGCGCTTCGCGGTGTCGCGGCTGGTCGGCGCGCCTCCGGGCTATGTCGGCTATGACGAAGGCGGCCAGCTCACCGAGCGCGTGCGGCGGCGCCCCTACTCGGTGGTGCTGCTGGATGAGATCGAGAAGGCGCATCCGGAAGTCTTCAACATCCTCCTGCAGGTGCTGGAGGATGGACGCCTTACCGACAGCCAGGGGCGTACGGTGGACTTCCGCAACACCGTGATCGTGATGACCTCCAACGTGGGCACCAGTTCGGTGGACCTGGGACGCGGCATCGGCTTCATGTCCGACGCGGACCAGGCCAGCCAGCAGTCCTACGAGCGAATGCGCGCGGTCATCATGGACAAGATGAAGCAGACCTTCCGGCCGGAGTTCTTCAACCGCATTGACGAAGTGATCGTCTTCCATCCGCTCACGCGGGATGAGATCGCGCAGATTGTGCACCTGTTCCTGAAGCGCGTGCATGCGTCGCTGCAGGGCCAGGGTATTGATCTGGTCATCGCCGACGAAGTGGTGAAGCGGCTGGCGGAAGAAGGCTTTGATCCGACGCTCGGCGCCCGCCCGCTGCGACGCGCCATTCAGCGCCTCATCGAAGACCCGCTGGCGGAGGAAGTGCTGGCCGGCAAATTCGGCGCCGGCGATACCGTTCACGCCGACATGCAGGACGGCAAGGTGGTCTTCAGCAAGGGGATTCACCTGCCAGAGCTGCCCGACGCGGAAGCGGCCATCGAGCTGTCCTCGCCGAACTGACGCAAATGACCGCCCCGGAATTGTCTCCGGGGCGGTCATGTCTCAGCAAACGGGCGGGCGAGTGTCCCGAGCCAACTCCGGGTGGAGGTCTGGCTCGTCGCATTCATCAAGATTCTCATCACTTCGCCAGCTTCTTCACCGTCACCCCCACGATGCGCAGATCCTCGTCACTGCCGCCGGTGCAGATGCGGAAGTCGTAGCCTTCGCGGTTGGAAAAGAGGGCGTCATCGAGGCGCAGGGAGTAGGTGAAGACCTTCGTAGGCCCGACGTCTATCCATTGCCAGCGGGTGTTGTTCATGCCGCCCCGGGCGTCGTAGTAGAGATTGAAGCCGGTGCGCTGCGCCTTTCGCGCGCCATACAGCCGCACGGTCACTTCCACGGGCACGCCGTCGCGATTGTAAAAGAGAAATCCGTCAGGCACGTCCAGATGCAGCCAGGGATTATGGTGGCGCTCGGTCGCGAGCACCGGCTGGCTGCCGAGGAAGGTGAGGGTATAGCGCCCTCCGGGTAAGCCGGGCAGCGGGCGGAGCGCCCGCGGATTTTCCCCGTAGACGTCCAGCGCGACCGTATCAGCCGTCACCCGCAGCGGCGCCACCGCCGGTGTGCCCGGCCGACAGTGCCCGGCGTGGCTGTCCCGCACCGCCGGTTCTCCCTCGGCCAGCGGC
>JAKIYB010000050.1 GCA_022708765.1 Armatimonadota bacterium
TGGGGGCGGTGTCGGCGCTGGCGTGGAACGAGCCCACGCACATGGTGACCGCCGATATCGCTTACTCGACGCTGCGGGCGGAGAACCCGGCGGCGCTGGCGCGGGTGGGGCGGCTGCTGATGCGCCACCCGGAGTACGAGAACTGGGTGAAGGCGCTGCCCGCGGAGTTGACGCCGGAGGAGCGCAACCGCCGCCTGCTGATGGTGGCCGCCACCTGGCCGGATAAGCTCAAGTACGATAACGCGTTGAAGCGCAAATACGCCGCCTACAACCACCCGGAGTGGCACTACATCAACTACCCCTACACCCCCGGCCAACCGCCTGCGTGGACGGCGCCGTCGCCGAATATCCTCGACGGGTATAAGGCGGAACTGCGCATCCTCGCTTCTAACGGCAACGTGGCGCGGCGGGCCATCGCCCTTTGCTGGGTGCTGCACCTGACCGGCGACGCCCACTGCCCGATGCATGCCGTCGCGCTCATCACCGGCGACTACCCCGCGCCGGCCGGCGATAAAGGCGGCAACAGCTTCTACGTACGCACGAAGGCAGAGAATAAAACGGCGAGGAAGCTGCATGAAATCTGGGACAACCTGATCACCGGCAGCGACCGCTTCCAGAATGTCCGCAAACACGCCGACCGCGTGTGCGCGCTCCATCCCCGCGCGAGCCTGCCAGAGGCGAAAGAGCTTCGCCTTGAGGAGGTTCTGCGCTCTGAAACCTACCCCGCCGCCGTCCATCACGCCTATCTGGACGGCGCGCTGCGCGGCGGCACCCGCGAACGCGACGCCCCCGCCCTCCCCGCCGATTACCTGGATAACGCCGAACGCGCCGCGGAAAAGCTGGCGGCGCTGGCGGGTTATCGCATCGCGGGAGTGCTGGCGTCAGCGTTGAGGTAATCAATCAAGCACGTTCGTAAGTTACGTCAGCCCCAAAGGGGCTTGAGCCGTTCGCCACGGGTGCAGCGCAGCGGAACCCGTGGGTGCAGATTTCGACAATAATTCAAGCCCCACAGGGGCGACAGCAGTATCAGGCTGTCGCCCCTGTGGGGCTTATTTCTCTTCGCGACCAGTTCCCACGGGTTTCGCTGCGCTGCACCCGTGGCTAACGGCTCACCACCCCTTCGGGGTTATTCATCATACTGTTGTTGCACTCAGTTCTTACCGGTGGGCCACCTCCGCCGCGTAGTCCAGGTAGACCTTAATCGCTTCGCCGGGGACGTTCCAGGGGATGTGGTTACCGATGCAGAGAATGTAGCCACCGGTCATTTTTGACGTTTCCACCATCTGATCCACCATGGCGCAGATTTCGGCGCGGTCGTTACGCATGAGGACGCGGTTGTCACCTTCACCGGCGACGAAGGGGTTGTCGTACTTGCGGGCGATGGCACGGTAGTCGGTGTATGGCTCGGAGATGATGCCGCGCGCGCCGCAGGCCATAAGGTCATCTACAAAGGCGTCAACGCAGCCGTCCACCATGAAGATCACCTCTTTGCCGGTGGCCTTCAGCATCGCCCAGTACTCCTCGTAGCGCGGGAAGACGTACTTGTGCATCCACGCCGGCGAGCAGACCGGCCCGCGACTGGTGACAATGTCGTCGTGGCAGACGACGAAATTCACCGGCAGGCGGGCAAAGGTGCGAAAGACGCGGCGGTTGATCTCGGCGAACTCTTCCATGATCGGTTCGAAGCGCTCGTCCATGCAGCATTCCAGGAACAGCTCCCAGCCGAAGGTGAGCAGCGGCCACATGAAGGTGGTGTTGTAGAACCCCACCATGGACGCGGTGCCGGGCTCCGCCGCCTCCCACTCAGCGGGGTAGTTCTTCCGGTACATCTGGTACAGCGCCTCTTCGTCAGAGTAATCGCGCTTCTCCACCACTTCCATGTAGGCGAAATCGGCGGCATGCTCCAGCGGCGAGAAGGCAAAGACGTCCTCCGGGGTGTGGAATTGCGTGCCCCAGTCCCAATGGCCGGTGGTGCTCTCGCCCCAGCGCACGTAATGCTTGCCGGCTTCGTCCGTCTTCGAGCTTTCGCCCGTCAGGTCCAGCGTGGGACGTGGCTTCGGCGTATCCTCCGCCGGGATGCCCAGGTTGAGCTGCGGATACAACTCTTTCATGCGCTCGCGGCACAGCTTCGGATGCTCGTAGTAGTCAATGCCGGTGAGATAGGTTTCGGCGTCGGGGTTGGACCAGTGCTCCCAGTGCGGAATCACCTGGGGCGCCTGCCCCATAAGGGCGAGATAGGTGTTATCCATGCGGATAGCCTTTCGGTTAGACGGTTTGCGGCCTTATGATAGTCGAGTCAGGGGCATCTTACAAGCACCTGTCATTTTCGTGTAATTCGGAAGGGAAACGCCCTGTGCGAACGAAAAGGGAGAGGGTACGAATTCACCTCTCCCCCCTCCCCCTTCCTCTAAACGGGAGGGGGAGTGAGTGAAGATGCGATGCCGGTTATTGTTGTCAAATCCGCTTCTCCCCCTCCCCGCTCAGGGGAGGGGGTTGGGGGGTGAGGTGAGCCACGGCATGATAATATTCACGAGGTATAGACAATGAGCAAAGTTGGCGTGGGGTTGATTGGCTGCGGCGGGCGCCTGGGCGGCGTGGTCTGGGGGGTTCGCGACGAAGCGGCTGACGCGCTCGAATTTCGGGCGGTGTATGACCCGAACCCGGAAGCGGTGCGGGAGACGAAGCGGCTCTTCAACGAGGGAATGGCCGTCTACGATTCCTACGAGGCGCTGGTCACAGACCCGGCGATTGACTGGGTGATGATCGGCTCGTGGAATTGCGCCCACGCCGCGCAGACGGTGGCGGCCTTCGATGCCGGGAAACACGTCTTCTGCGAGAAGCCGCTGGCCACCACGCTGCCCGACTGCCTGGCGATGTATGAGGCCTGGCAGCGCAGCGGGAAGATGTTCACCATCGGCTTCACCCTGCGCTACTCGCCGCACTACATGCGCATCAAGGAACTGCTGGACCAGGGCGTCATCGGCGACCTGGTGAGCATGGAGTTCAACGAGACGCTCTCCTTCGGACATGGCGGCTTCATCCACGCCGACTGGCGGCGCTTCACCGCCAACGCGGGCACCCACCTGCTGGAAAAATGCTGTCACGACGTGGACCTGGTGAACTGGTTCGTGGGCAGCCGCGCCCGCCGCGTGGCCAGCTTCGGCGGCTGCGACTTTTTCACCCCGGCCAACGCGCATCACATGGATCGCCTGGGGCCAGACCCCGACAGCGGGCGCCGAGCGTATTGCCACCTCTGGCGCGAGCAGGATGTTGACCCGTTCACCGCGGAGAAAGACATCATGGACAACCAGGTGGCGATCATCGAATTCGAGAACAACGTGCGCGCGACGTTCCACACCAACTGCAACGCCGGCATCCCCGAACGGCGCATGTATCTACTCGGCACCGAAGGCGCGCTGCGCGCCGATGTCATCGCCGGCACCATCGAGGTGCAGCGCATCGGCTTCGGGACACAGCTTGAGAATATGTCCACCGACGCCAGCGGCGGGCATGGCGGCGGTGACAACATCCTCTGCCGCAGCATCGCCGACAGCATGGTGCGCGGCGCGCCGTCGCGCACCTCGCTCACCGACGGCCTCTACTCCGCCGTCACCTGTTTCGGCATAGACGACGCCCTGGCGACGGGCACGGTGGTGGACATGGCGCCTTACTGGGCGCAGGTGGACGCGGTGGTGCGGCGGCCGGTGGCCGGATAACCGGCAACGGCTACCGATACAGGATCATGCCGACGTAAGAGACGGTGTTCACCCCATTGATATAGTGAAGGCCGCGGTCTTCGACGAGCGCGCGCACGTCGAGACCGTAGCCCTCCACTGAGGCCAGCGCGTGCTCCGGAAAGCGGCAGGGATCATCGGGACAGGAGCACTTTTCACAGTAGTCGCAGCCGCCGCAGGCCAGCGGCAGCACCGCGACGCCGGCCGCGGCGAATTGCGCCCCCAGCGTGCGGATCATGCGGTTGTGCGCGTGCGCGGCTTCCGCCATCCCCTCGAAATCCCAGGAGTCTTCCAGCGGATAGATGTTCTGAATCAGAATGCCGTGCGGATACGCGTGCAGGCGGGCGTCGAGTTCGGGAAGTTCCCCCACGCGCGGCGGGCAGGTCCAGTTGCGCCCGCTTTTCCCGCAGGCATTCGCCAGGCAGGCTTCGCGCACCGCCTCCTCCGCGCGCAACTCGGCGGTTTCAACGAGCAGCGCATGGGTAGCGCCGGCTGCTTCGGCATACTGAAGAAACTGTGATGCGAGTGCGGTCATAGTGTCGAGCCTTTCTTCCCCGTATATTTTCCATCCTGCGGCCATCTTCCTGCGACGTTGGGATGGCAAGGGAAATAATTCCGGCAGGACTCCGCCCGCGACTCGCGAATAGAATATGTCCGGTACACCACGAGTGAGGACAACGCATGAGCACCTACGATATCGCCGCCTTTTACTGGCCCGCCTACCACGATGAGCCGCGCTGGCGCGCCTTCATGCCGGAGGGCATCGGTGAGTGGGAGACGATTCGCAAGGCGAAGCCGAAAACCCCGGGGCAGTATCAGCCGCGCGTGCCGCTGTGGGGCTATGAGAGTGAGGCGGACCCGACGGCCATGGCGAAGAAGATTGACGCCGCCGCCGACCACGGGGTGAATACCTTCATCTTCGACTGGTACTGGTACGAAAACCGGCCGTTTCTGGAAGACGCGCTGACCCAGGGCTTTTTCAAAGCGCCGAACAACAGCCGCATCAGGTTCTACCTGATGTGGGCGAATCATGACGCCAGCACGCTGTGGGACCTGACGCGCTCGGAGCGGCATGAAGTCATCTGGCCCGGCGCGGTAGACCGCGCGCAGTTCGATAAGGCCACCGACCGCGTGTTGAAGTTCTTCCTCAAGCATCCGTCGTATTACACCATTGACGGCAAGCCGGTTTTCGCGATCTATGAGCTGGGCACGCTCATCAACGGCCTGGGCGGGGTGGCGGAAACGCGCGAGGCGCTGGACGCGTTCCGCGAGAAGGTTGTCGCCGCCGGTTTCCCCGGCCTGCATTTGCAGGCGATTCTCTGGGGCAATATCCCCGCCACCGTCTCCGCCCCCGGCGATGCCACGCCCACGCAGAACGCCACCATCGAGGCGCTGGGCTTTGACAGCCTGACGAATTACCAGTGGTGCCACTACGTGCGCCCGCACGGCGACTACGCGGGCTGGGCGGAGAAAGCTGTCGCCGCCTGGGAGGGCTGGTCGCGCGACTTCTCCGTGCCCTTCTTCCCGCATGTCTCTATCGGCTGGGATACCAACCCGCGCTACGCGAAGCGCCTCACCGAATTCGTCTCCGGCGGTACCCCGGAGCGCTTCGCCCACTACCTGCGCGCGGCGAAAGATTTCGTGGACTCCCACGCCCTGCACCCGAAACTCCTCACCATCAACGCCTGGAACGAGTGGAGCGAAGGCAGCTACCTGGAACCGGACACGCAGTTCGAGTACGGGTATCTGGAAGCAGTGAAAAAGGTGTTCTGTTTCTGACGCGCCGGCATCATGTCTCCGGTTCCGTCTCCACCGGTCCCGGTGGCTCCGGTCGGTGAAAGAGCGGGCTGGCAGTGCGCGCTTGCAGCGTGAGCGCCAGCGCGCCCAGGCCGAAAACCAGCACGAGAAAGCCCACGAAGTCGCCGAGGACGGGGATGAGCCGCACCAGAAAATAGATCAGCACGCCGAGAAGCAGCGCCGCGTACAGGTTGGCGCCGCGCCGCCAGACCCATGCCCCGATGCGCAGCACGGCAAAGACCGGCGCCACCAGCAGCGCGGCCAGCCAGAGGAGCAGCAGCAGGAGGGCCAGCGGAATGGTGATGACCAGCGCGAAGAGGATGAGGATCACCAGCGGGGTGAGAAAGAGGACGATTAGCCCCGCGAGCAGGCTGCCCCACGGATGCTCGCCGATCATGGTGATCGCCTCGCGGGTGAAGCGCGGCGCGCCGGCGATGGCCAGCAGGCCGATGAGCAGCAGGCCGACGGCGGTGAACAGTTTCCAGAGAAACCAGCCGACGACGCCGAACTCTTTGCCTTTCTCCCCCCGGGTTGGCTGCGTCAGGTTGGTCGCGCCTTCGATGACGGCGCCCGGAGCGATTTCCCGCGAAGACGCCTGACCGGTGAGGTCGCCGCCGATGCGCGCGGTATCTTCCACCGTCAGGTTGCCGGCGCCCACCATCACGTTGCGCGCCACCGTGCCCGCCAGCACCACCTGCCCGCCGGTGACGGCGATATCGCGCGCCACGCTGCCCTCGGGACCGAGGGTGACGGTGCCGCCGGTGACTACCAGGTTGCGCCCCGCCGCGCTTTCCAGGTCCAGCGTGCCGCCCGCCGCGTAGATAGTGCCCGCCACCGGCCCCGCCACGCGGACGTTGCCGCCGGCGGCGATGAGGTTGCCGCCTATCCTGCCGTTCACGCGCACATTGCCGCCCGCCACCACCAGGTCGCTCGCTACGGCGCCATCTACGCGCACCGTGCCGCCGCTCACGATGAGATCATCGTTGATGGTCGTCCCTTCCGGAATCGTGACGGTATCCCCGTTGCGCAGTTCCAGCGCCAGCAACGGCAAACCCGCCAGCAGGAGTATAAGTGAAACCAGCCATCGAGCGCGCATATGCTCCTCCTCTCGCCCATCCACCTAATAGTGTGCATCGCCTGCGGGAGAGCAGGGGGACATGTAACCATGCAAAGTCGCGCGGTTGGGGTGATTCTAACGCAGGCATAGCGCGCGCATCATTCAGGCCTGAAAGAGCATTCTTCACCCAACATCACCCATCCGTCCCCGTCGCCCGCATCACGCGGGTCTCAGCGGCGAATTCGAGGATGGCATAGGAGCGCTTCAGCACCGGCAGCGCGACGTTGCGCACCGGGATGCCGGATTCGGTGTGCCCGCGCTCCGCGCCCAGGTGGGCATGGCCATGCACCACCAGGTTGGCGCCCAGCTTGTCCACCGGTTCGCAGAGCAGCGAGGAGCCGAGGAAGGGATAAAGTTCGCGCGGTTCGCCCTGCACGGTAGTCTCGATGGGCGAATAATGGAAAATTACCACCTTGAAATCGGCATGCAAGTCGCGCAGGTCATGGTCCACTCGCGCCGCCTCTTCCTTCGTTTCCGCAATGAATTCCTTAATCGCGGGTTCGCCGAAGGGGGTGAGACAGCGCGCGCCAAATCCGCCGCAAAACCCTTTCGTGCCGCAGAAGCCGACGGTCATGCCGTGGGCGGTGAAGGTGACGGCGTCGCCGCCGCCGTGCAGCACGCGCACGCCGGCGTCCTCCAGGATGCGCGTCACTTCGGGGCCGTTGTCGGTATGCACGTCATGGTTGCCCAGCACGGCGATGACGGGAATCCGTACCTTCGCCAGCACCTCGGCCAGCAGCCGCGCCTCTTCCGACAGGCCGGCGCCGGTGAGGTCGCCGGGCAGGATGAGGAAATCGGCCACCTCGTGCACCGATTTGAAGTGGTGGTGAAAGGTGGGCCGCTGGTCCACGTGCCAGTGCAGATCGCCCACCACGGCCAGGGTTAACGCGTCCGCCGCCATGCTCAGCGCCTCCCGTACCAGGGCAGGATTTCCGGCTCGGCCGGCGGCCAGCGCCCCGGGCGCACGTACAGGTCGTTCTCCACGCGCAGCACGCCATCCACCCCCGCGGCCGCCGCACCTGCTCGGGCGTATCCACCTCGCCGGAGAGATTCACCACGCGCTCCCGCACGGAGATGACGATGTCCTGCGCGTTCACCCCCGCCGTCAGCAAAATCGCCTCCCGCACCTTGTTGGCAATCACCGCATCGTTATACATCCCCTGCACTGTAGCACCGGAGCGATGGAAGGGAGGGACGGAAATGTGACAAAACGGGTAGATGGCGAAGGACAAGGAACCGCGGATTACGCGGATAGGCGCGGATGAATGACTAGGAACGATTTGTTCTGCTACAGAAATGACGATGCCCCGTCGCCGTGCAGGCGGTCAAACGGGGCACCGAAGCCAAAATCACCAATCCAAAAGCGCTACACCATAGATCCCTTCGACCCCCGCCTTCGCGCCCACAGCAGGTCGGGTTCTTCCAGGTGTTCTTCCGCGAGATAGAATTCGATTTCGCGGACGGCCAGCGCGCCTTCGGCGGCGACGGCGATGACCTGGCGCCAGGAGCCACTGCGCACGTCGCCGGCGGTGAAGACGCCGGGCATGCTGGTGCGGTAGCAGCAGTCCGCCTTGATGAAACCCTGCTCATCCAGTTCGAGGATGCCTTTGAGGAAGCCGGTGTTCGGCACCATGCCGACGTAGACGAAGACGCCATCGGTGGGGATCACGGACTCTTCCCCGGTGATGATATTCTTCACCTTCACGCTCGTTACGCGCTCGCCGTCGCCGAGGACTTCTTCCACCACGCTGTTCCAGACAAACGCCATCTTCGGATTGTCAAAGGCGCGCTGCTGCAGAATCTTTTGCGCGCGGAGGGCATCGCGGCGGTGAATGACGGTGACTTTGCGCGCGAAGCGGGTGAGAAAGGTGCCCTCCTCCACCGCCGCGTCGCCGCCGCCCACCACCACCACGTCCTTGTCGCGGTAAAAGAAGCCGTCGCAGGTGGCACAGTTGGAGACACCGCGGCCGTAGTAGGTCGCCTCGCCGGGCACGCCCAGCCGGCGATGGCTGGCGCCGGTGGCGATGAGCGCTGAACGCGCGAACGTCTCGCCCCCATCCGTGACGATATGCACGTAACCTTCCCAGTGCAGCGATTCCACGGTGGCGGTGCGGATCTCCGCGCCGAATTTCCGCGCGTGCTCGTGGAAGCGCTCCCCCAGTTCCGCGCCGGTAATCTCCGGGAAGCCGGGATAATTCTCCACCGTCATGGTGGCGGAAATCTGTCCGCCGGGCACGCTCTTTTCCAGCACCAGCGTCTTCAGCGCGGCGCGAGCGGCGTAGATGGCGGCGGTGAGGCCGGTGGGGCCGCCGCCGATGATGGCGAGGTCGTAGACCGCGTCTGGGGACATGACGTGTTCCTTTCCGGGTCGCGGCGCGACCGAAGGGCGCGTCAGCGCTCCGGTACCCGCGTCAATGGGAGGCGCGCCACCCATGCTTACATCACCGCGTTCAGTCGGCGCAGGATCTCATCGCGCGAGACGTTGCCGACAACGCGATCCACCTGCTGGCCGCCTTTGAAGATGATGAGGGTGGGGATGGACATCACGCCGTACTTCACCGCCAGCGACTGGTTCTCATCCACGTTCACCTTGACCACCTTCACCTTGCCGGCCACTTCCTGACCTACGGCTTCAAGCGTGGGAGCCAGCATTTTGCACGGGCCGCACCACGGCGCCCAGAAATCCACAATCACCGGGATGGCCGATTGCGCCACCTCGGCATCAAATGTCGCCATCGTCACTTCAAGCACATTTGCCAACGGAGTGCCTCCTTTATCATGGCTTGATTTACACGTACCCTTCCGGGGCACACCCGGCGCGCGCGCATCCGCACATCCGGGTACACCGGGGACGCCAATCAACCCCGGCGTTTAGTTCTTTCGCCTTGCCGGGCGCGTCTCCCTGCCGGCGCGATAATCAGTATTGAGAAATCTGGCGGAAAAAGCGCTCTCCGTCTGAAACGGTCCCCTCGCGTCACGCCTGACGATGATGGCTGTCTGGCGGCGCGCGGATGAAGCACTGGTATCAGCCTCTACACCGGCAATTTCCCGATCACAATCGCCTCGACTCCCGGCTCCGATTTCGCGATGATGTTCCCCTGGCCGTCTACCAGGCCGGCGGTGCCGGGGTTGGGCCGCCAGCCGTCCGCGCCCAGGTAGACAGTGCCGGTGCGATCCGCCCAGGCGGAAGGCAGACCCAGCCGCTGCGCTTCGCGGATGTTATTGTACGAAGGATCGCCCTGGCAGTTATACGGGCTTAACACGAAATCAACCCGTCCGACCAGCCCCGCCCAGTGCTCGGGGAACATGTTTTCATAACAAATGAGCACGGCGAATTTTCCGAAACGGCTGGCGAAGACTTCAATGCCGTCGCCCGGCACCAACAACACGCGCTCATCGCGGTATGGCCGCTCGTCGTCCGGCCACAGCGAACTCTTCGCATGCTGACCGATGAACGTGCCGCGATCATAGAGCGCCACCGCGTTTTTCACGCCGCCCGGGACGCTCTCCAGGTAGCCGGCGGCAACGAGACAGTCGCCCTCGCGGGAGATGCGCCGGAAATCCGCCAGGTAGGGGCTGGTTTCGCGGTCCTCGCCGTAGGGGCGCAGGTCATCCGCGCAGTACCCCGCCGCGAACGTCTCCGGCAGCAGAATGATATCAGGCCGGGCATCGAGCGCGATCTCCGCCAGCCGGATGGCCCGGCGATAATTCTCCTCCACCATCCCTTCGACGGTGGCGACGGCGATGGCGGCGATGGTGAGTTCTGGCATAACACTCCCTTTTGATTTGCGGCAGCAAGCCTGGAAGCCGGCGCGAGCCGCGCTCACGTTGTCTTGACCATCACGGTGCTCTATCATAGCACGGCGTGGAAATCCGGCAAGCAGAGCGCGGCTCCGTCCGATGCAGCAGTAGCCGAATCAGGGATATACCGGCACCGTATGCTCATGAGAGACCGTGTTTGCCGGATCGCTGATTTCCATGCGGAAGACGTAGTCGCCGGGGAGCGTCATGCCCATCACCTTGCACTCGGATTTGTCGGGCGTCTCCAAGCGTGTCGCGGCGCCTGCCGGCTGGCGAACAACCGTCCATTTGAACGTAAGCTGGTCCCGTTCAATATCCCAGGCATTCCCACGCAGCAGGGTGCCGCCGTTTTTCACGCGCACCCAGACGGGGTTGCGATTATGCACATCCACGGGTACCGGCGGCTGATTTCCTTCAAACACACCGACCGCCACGTCGCGCGTTACCGTATTCCGGCCGTCATGCACTGCAACGCGGAAGAAATACGAGCCCGGCAGCGTGAGTCCATCCGCGCGCGTCGTGGCAGCGGTAGGCTGCGCCAGCGTCACCGTCGCACCTTGCGGTTTTGACACCACGGACCAGGTATAAGTGAGGGGGTCGCGTTCGGGGTCGGTGGCCGCGCAGCGCAGGCTGAGCGTGGTGACAGGCAGCTTGAGGAAATCCGGCTGGGATCGCCATTCCGTGAAGGTGGGTGGACGATTGACGGCATCACGGCCGTAGATTGTCAGCGTCGAATCGCCTTTCACCGTCACCGTCAATGTGCCATCCGGGCCGACCGTGCGCAGACCGAGTTCGTCCGTGACGCCCGACGAACCGACGGTCTGTGACACGCCATACGTGCCGGGACGCAAGCCGGTGACCGTCGTCGCGCGTGGAGTGAAGGGTCGCCTGGTGCTAATCAGCACGACCACCTGCCGCTGCTGCCGTTCGAAAGCCAGACAGCGGAGCTGGGGGTCAGTTGACGTGCATTCAATGCGCACCGCGCCGGGGCGCACGAAATGCGATACCTGCCGAAACGACCAGTACCACGGGCCGTAGTTGTAGGTGGTGCTGCTGATATGACTCAATGCAGCCGAGTAGTCTGGAGAGGCCTTTCCGTAAATTTCCCAATATGAAACGCCGCCCAGCACCATGTCGTCATACAGGTGATCCATGGACAGGTTCATGAATTCGGTCTGCGCCGTGGGCAGATTCCGTTCACGCGCAAAATCGCGCAACTTGACCATCGCTGTCTGATTGTCCGCGCCATACCAGTGATACGAGACCAGCCCGATCCACTTCCACACCTCAGGATCGTTACGCGCAGCGTCGAGGTATTGCATGGCAACGTTGGCGTTGAGGGATTCCGGATACTGCACCATTGTCTTGAATCCCTGCTGGCGCAAGCGTGGCATGAGCGCTTTCATCATCGTTAACGTAAATTGTGGGGTGAAGGCATTCTGGTGGCCGGCTTCGTTGCAAATGCTGATGTAATTAGGCTCGATGCCGTGCTTATCGCGCAGGCGCAGCAGCACTGCCGTCGCCCATTCGGCGTATTCATTCGGATCGTTTACCATCCAGGGAGACAAGTCGCCGGAGCTGCCGTTATAGTAGAATGATGGGCTGTAATACAGGTCAAACGTTTCACCACGCGCTTCCACGGCTTTTTTCCAGGGCACGAGCCATTCCGTCACTTTGGCGTCTAGTTGTTCCGTGTTGAAGCCGTCCCAGTTAATGGTGTGGGGGTCGTTATCATCGTTCAGCCATTCCCACCGTCGTTCGGTTAGCTTATTCCCCTGTACCCCCTCAAAACGCAGCCGATTCAGGCCCAATTCATTGACACCCATCTCGATGCACTGGTCGCGCAGCAGCGGATGCGCCGGCAACCAGGGAGTGACTTTACCCCAGCCGCTGATGGTCTGGTAGCGAATCTCCGGCTTCACCTCGACCTGCACATTGTTAGCCTGCGCGAGCGCGCCGACAACCAGCAGCATTAGCAAGGCCTGCGCCATCAGCCTGACATACACTGAGAATATATTACGAACCATCATTGTCCTCCAGTCACAGCATGGCCTGGTATACCCACAAATGTATGCGCTTATTTCTGCAATACCCACAAGCGCCACGAAGGACGAGTCGCCCAATGATCTGGCGGGGGCGATGAAAGTATCTTACCGCTCCCCTTCCAGCGTCACTTCGTACCAGGCCTCCGCATCGCCGACTACCTTGCCGGCGGTGATGGTGACCACCTGGCAGTCATCCTCGATGGCCACCGCGCGATCGGGACGGATTGCATCGGGTTCGGCGTACCACGCCTGGGCGATGCCGGCGTCGGGGTGCTCGCGCAGCCAGGTGAGGAAGGTGCGTTCAGCGGCCATCAGGCCGTCGCAGATACCGGTGATGAAGGTGTCCAGATCGCCGGTGGCGCGGGTATGCGTCTTCCCGACGTGTATCGTCACTGTCAGCCGGATGTCACGGCGCAACGGTGGGCCGTTCACTACCGCCCACGCCGCCGTGCGCAGCGCCACCAGCCGCCGCATCTCCACCGCTTTCCCCCACATCGAGTTGGCGCCGTCTTTCTTCGGCGGCAGGCCGGGGACATGAAAGGTAATGGTGACCATGACATGACTCTCCTGTTAGATTATAACACGGCGTGGAAGCCGGCCACAGCCGCGCACATCGCTTGTTTATGCTAGACCGAATGCAACTTATTGGGTCAATTCATGATTCTTCCTTCGGAGGATAATAAAGTCGATAATACAGATAATGACCCCAAGGTATGTACCATTTTCCGATCCAAAGATGACGAACCGTAACGAGAGTGGGAGTCGCCAGAGGAAATCTGAAACTGGCTTGTTAACCGCAATGAAATCAGCGATCACGCCAACGACACTGGTAATCAGAGTTCCTGCCAAAATTGAAAGGACTATCGCCAGAAACATCCTTCTGCTGACCCATATTATCTTATCCATTGAGGAGGGTAACCGACGGAAAATAATCAGATATGCAATCGCACAGCCTAAGACGGCGCCAGCCTCTTGTATAACGATGCCACTGATGAAACTCATCGGTTCGGCATTGATCCAGTAGAAAGGAACATGCTGTGATACCTGATAGAGCATCGCGCCAAACGGTATCGAAAATACCCCGGAGAAGAGTATGCAACAGCAGATCCAGCCTATCGGCGAAAGCACACGAGTATCTACTTCGTTAAATAGAAATGAGGATTTCATGCGTTCTTTATACCATCCTGATCACCCGCCACCCATATACCGCCAGCTCCAGCGCACCCGCGGGGAATTGCTCGCGGTTCAGCAGGTCTACCGCTGGACCGGGCAGCGTCACCGTGCCGCCGTGGCCGTCCATGTTGACGACGACCCAGAAGAGGCCGGTTTCATCGGCGCGCGGAATGGCGATGGTGCCGGGTGAGGTGTCCAGTGCCAGCGTGACGCCCGCTTCGGCGGCGTAGTGGCGGAACATGGCCGCCAGCAGCACCGCCCCCTCGTCGCCCTCCGGCAGCGCGCCGAGGAGGACGATCTTCCCCTTGCCGAGTTGCTGTTCGGTGATGAAGGCGAGGCCGGGGGTGACGCCGCCCTCCAGCGTGCCTATGGCTGTCGCGCTCTTCGGCAGGAAGGTGGCCGCCCAGCCGGTCAGCGGCGCGGTGTGGCCGAAGGCGGTGCCGAGGGTTCCGGTGTTGGTGAGCGGATAGGTATAGAGCGTCTCCACCCCCGCCAGCGCTTCCAGCGCGCCGAGGGCGGCGTCGGTAGGCACCGCCGGTCAGCGGCCCGGCGATCCAGATGCCGCCCGCTTCGACAAACGCTTTTGCTTTCGCCAGGTACGCATCCGAGAGATACGGCACAAACGGCGTGATGAGCAGCTTACAGCCGTCCAGCGACGCCCCTTCGAAGAGCAGGTCGCGCGGCAGTCCGGCGGCAAGCAGCATGTCGAACCAGCGGCGTGAGAGCGCGATGTACTGCCCCACATCATACGGCTCGGTGATGAAGAAGGCGCGCGCGCGGTCCGAGTAGGTCATCGCCACCTCGCGCCGCGCGGGAGCAGAGT
>JAKIYB010000510.1 GCA_022708765.1 Armatimonadota bacterium
ACCACCGAGCTACGCGCGCGACTGCGCGGGCACGGCGCCTGGCTGCCCTGAGCAACCGACGTCCCGCGCTTCACAATCAGCCGGGAAATGTGGTAGTCTGTCGCGTATGCTCTGGAGTAGTTGGCACAATCATACCGGTGATGGGGCGCGTTTCTCGTATTGTGCCGAGCCGGAGTTGACTCCCGACGTCTACCGCAAGGCGCTGCGCCATGGTCCCTGGCAGGCTTTCGCGCTCACCGAACACGCCTTCGCGCTGGCGATCCCCGCCGATGAAGGCCCGTGGCCGCACCAGTGGTATCACGAGCCAGAGCGGTTGTGGGCATTCCGCGCCTTCCGCGAGGAGAAGACCGAGCAGTTCCTGGAGCGCACCGCCGCCGCCTGCGACGGCAAGCGTCTCTATCGCGGCCTGGAGGTAGAGGTCGCCTGGGATGGCACGCTGAGCATGGAGCCGCTGCTCTGGCCGTACATGGACGTGGTCATCGGCTCCATCCACTACCTGCCCGGCGCGCGTGAGACGTGGCCGGACGCCCATATCATGCAGCTCTCCACGCTCCTCGCCTACCCCATTGATATCCTCGGCCACCCCTTTCGCGAGTTGTCCAAAGCCGGCTACGTGCCGGATGAAATCATGGTCGAGACATTGAAGCTGGCACGCGATGCCGACGTCGCCATCGAAGTGAATGCCCACTTGCCCTTCCCCGACGACGCGCGCATGCTCGCTCACGCCGTCCGCATGGGCTGCCGCGTCGCCATGGGTCTCGATGCCCACTCCCGCGCGGAACTCGAACTGCACACGTATTTCGAGCAGGTCGTCGCCGACAGCGGTGTGCGCCCCGCCGACATCCGCTTCTTCAAACCCGTGCGCAAATCACCAAAACCGCAGATGCTGGCGCGATAACGGTTATGGATTGACTTATCGGTGAGTAAGAAAATGAGTGAAAAATGTGTTTCTGTATACGTTACATAAATAGATAGAAATACACGAAATATATCCCCAGAGTACCTTGAAAAATCTTCTCGATGATTTTCCGAAATAACCACGTACCGCATGCGACCGTGGCGGAGCGTTATCCCTTTGTTGGATGCGGTGCTTTACGCGACAGCGTGACCAGCCCGATCAGCGCTTGCGTCACCATTGCGCAAAACATGAAGCCGAACACCAGTAACGCCAGCACGAACTGCCCCCACACCGCTCCCAGCAAGACAACCTGTGCCACCACGCCGAGTCCATCCATCCCGGCCCCCTATTCGTGTTGATATTATAGCGCGTTTTTCCACAAGCGCAACAGCAATTTCTACCGGTATATTCTGCACCAAATTTGATGGAAAATGACAGGAATTACAGATCGAGTAGCACGCAGGTGCAATCATCGCGACGTGAAGAGAAAGTATGCCATGACCGGGATGGCCAGCAGCAGGAGGAACAGGAGGACGGCGATGATGATGCCGATGATAGCACAGCCGCTCATGGGGTGGGTGTAGCTGATCGGCCGGCCGTCGCGAACGGCGCGGGCTGCCTGTGTGAGTTGGCGCAGGATAAGGTCGAAATTCCAGCGGTCCACGCCGACCCAGGCGTAGGCGGGCGCCGGTAACGGCACCAGTAGCTTCTGCGCCGGACTTGCCTGTACCGCATGGGCAACCTCCGGCGTCACGGTGCCCTCCGCGGCGCCGGGGGAGACAACATACCAGGGGGCGATAATGAGGGTGGCGTCCGCGAGCGTGTCCATTACAGGTGCCGGTTCCGCGCCCAGCACTCCTGCCGCCGTTTGCGTAAGGCCGATCGGCCGCAGCATCGCATCCGGTAGTTCGCGCCCCAGCCGCTCAGCCACCGCGCGCCCGAATTGCCCATCGCCAGCGTCGAGGATGACAATGCGAATCGCGGCCCTGCGTTCCGCTTCTCTCCGGACACTGGTTCGCGCATCGGCGCGCGCGATGCCCAGGTGATATGCCCATAATCCCACGCCGATAAGCGTATTCGCCACTGCCGATGCCAGCGTGCTGATCAGATCCGTCTCACCACCTCCGAGCCCCAGCGTGAGAAGGTGGTAGGCGATGGCCACCAGGTTAGCGAGCACGGTGACGGCTGCTACGAAGAGGAAGAGGTAGAGATAGACACGACGCACCAGCGAAGCCCGTTCCTCTTCGCCGGCGGGGGTGTCCGCGTCAGCGGCGTGCTGCGCCGCCCGCCAGGGAACGACCCAAACGAGCAGACCTACCAGCAGGGCGGCGATGCTCCAGGCGAGTTGCTCAAACAGCGCTTCGCCGAAGCCGCCATCGGCAAGCAGGTTGATGAGGTGGCCGATGACCCCGGCCAGGCCGATGACAAACGCCGACAGACCGATGGCCGCCACCAGGTACCAGTACAGCCGGCGGATATTTGCCTGCCGGGGCGCTTCTTCCGCCTGTTGGGTATCTTCGCGCAGCACGACCGCGTGATATATCCATACCAGCGCCAGCACCAGCATGGCGGTGAACGGCAAACGCAGATCAGTACCGGGCGGCAGGCCAAAGCCGCGCCGCAGCAATTCTGCAAGGAAGATCGTGAGGCTGGTGACGGTAGCGAGCGCGCTGATGAAGAGGACGGCATACAGGTAGAGCTTGCGCAGCAGCGATTGCTCCTCGGCCTGCTGTCCGGACGCAAAGAGCCATTGCGCCTGTCCCCAGCAGAGCCGGAACAGCGCAACGCCGACGAGCAGCAGCGCGAGATTGTCGGTCCATCCCGTCGTCGCGCGGATCGCCTGCGTTGTTAGTGGAAACTGCGCCAGCAGCCATGTCAGCAGGCCAATCAGCGCGAATATCGTCATTGTCAACCCGTTGGCGCTGAAGAGCAGCAGGTACAGCCGGCGGATGGTCGCGGTGGCGCCGGTGTCAGGCACCATGCGCGCATCCCCGTTCAGCACCAGGCGATGATACGCCCAGAAAACACCGAGTACGATGAGGGCTACCAGCGTATGCAGGAGCGACGTCTTGACGATTCCGGCTTCCCCGCGCCAGTGCGGTGTGTCGGGGAAGGGCAGCGCTAACAAGCCGGCCAGCAGATCATAGGCGTTGGCGAGAATGGGAACGAGCAGCACACCGAGGACAACATACAAATACAGGCGGGAAGCGAGGGAGGCGCGCTCTTCCGGTTGCCGCCGCGCCCAGAGCCAGTGCCCCAGGTAGATGGGCAGGGCGATAACGACGATGGCCACGTTCAGCGCCAGTGGATCGTCGGTAACTCCGACACCGCCCGACGCCAGCAGCAGGCGTCCGAGCGCGATAAGCGCCCAGACGATGGCCTGCAGGCTGATAAAGCTGACGAGGTATGCGTACCAGCGGCTTGCCATTGACATCATGTCGTCCCTTCACCGCGTCGCCGCGTCGCGCGGTTTCCGCTCCCACTCCCACGACCAATACTCG
>JAKIYB010000511.1 GCA_022708765.1 Armatimonadota bacterium
GTGGGTGGTCTTCATCGCAATGAGTCGAGTTTCAAGGTGGTGCTTTGCCGCTAAATACTGGATTTCAGGTGCATTGTCATAGGTGAGTAACACATCGCCTGCCACCTGGCTGGCCAAGGTGAACAGCGCTTCATGGTCAATTTCGGAATACCGATACAGCCGCTTGCCGGCCACCGTATAGGGCGGGTCAATGAACCAGGCCACATCCGCGCGCGCCGCATTGTCACGCATGACCTGAAGTCCATCGCCAGCGATAAAGGTCATGCACCCACGACGCTCGATAATGTCGACAATGCGCCGGCGAAGCGTTTCGGGGTACCAGCGTGACGTAAGGCCTTTGCCGTTCTCACCGTGCTTGACCAGGCCGGCGCCTGGTGCGAGGATACCGCCGCGTGCCACTCGATTGCGGACAAGCGTCGCAAGGGCTTGGAGTTCAAGCGATTCGTCCTGCTCCGCAAGAAGGGCTTGAATGTTCGGTAATGTCGGCTCAAACTCTGCGATAGCCTGCGCCAACCAGGGACCATGATCACCGAAGATGGTCGTCCAAACGGACGCAACATCTTCATCAAGCTCGACAAGCGTAATGTGATCGGCTAATCCTTCAAAGAGCGCCGTTAGACTGACAATGCCGCCACCGGCAAACGGTTCGATCAATTCCGCCACCGGCGTTGGGCGTGCCTGCAGCCATTGACGGATGCAGGGAATGAGCCAGGTTTTGCCACCCGGATACCGAAACGGGCTGCGTTGTGGCACCTGCGCCACGTTGACGGCCTGCAACTGGGTCACCTGTGGTGCGGCCATCGCCTGCTCCGATGCCAGGGCATCCTGCGGTCCGTTGGCGGTATCGGCATCAAAGTAGTTCAGCACGGTCTGGCGATCCACCAACCAATCACGGCCAAATTTGTGAGCAGGCAGCGAGCCGTCACGAATCAAAAAACGGGTATGTTGAATGGTATACCCGAGATACTCTGCCGCCTCGCTGGTCGTCATATATTGTTGTTGGAGTGCATCAGTCATCTTCTTTAGGGAATATACCGTTTTGCCGAGTTGGTGTCAAGTCGGATACGACAGGGGGCACCGGTTATCTGAAGCCGTGGGAGCATGCCCTCCTACCCGATGAAGGCGAAAACACCTGGAGGATGGTGAGCTGCTCGGGACCAATGGTGTAACCACACAGCAAGCACGGCGAATCATCACGCTGGGAGCAAGCGCCGTTTATATTTCAGAGTATTATACTTTGGAGTATAATCTCACAGTCACTCACTCATTAGTGACATGCCTTCTGTGGCAATGATGGAGATCATGCGTGGATCGTGAGCAAACACGAGAACGATTACGTCAGTTAGGCGCAGACCGGTTAGTCGATGCACTGCTGACATTGGCTGATAGTAGCGATGTGGTGCGGGATACCATTCAACGCATGACGGCTGCGAAGTCTGAGAGCATCGCGCGGTATCACGCCAAGTTGACCACACTGGCCACCGCCAATCGCTTCATCACCGGGCAGGGTGTGCACGCGTTCTGCGGCGAATTGGAACGGATGCTGCTGGATCTGCAGGCCGGCGTCGACGACCCTGACACGGGCTTTGACCTGATCACCGCCTTTTTTGAGGCGGACAAGGTCATCTTTGAGCAGTGTGACGACTCCAGTGGCTCGGTTGGCGATGTCTTTCGCTATGCGGCTGCTGACCTCCTGGTACACTATGGCGCGGGATGTACTGATCAGTCGCGGATCGTGGCACGCCTCGTCCAACTCTACGGGGAGGATGAGTATGGCATCCGTGACGTGGTGATCGATGCGGCGCATCGGTTCCTGCCCACGTCGTCCCTGCACGCCCTGACGGAACAACTCTGGGAGCGCGCACAGCACACCGGCCGTAACAGTTATGCGGCACGACATTGGCTCCTCGGGGTGGCATCCGTCGCCCGGCAACTCCGCGATGCGCCGCTGTTCGAACAGGCACAACGTGCCATGCATGACGATTTACCGGCCACCGTGCATCTGACCATTGCGGAGGCGTATCTCGACGCTGGTGATGCGCTCACCGCACGAACCTGGCTGGAGCGTATTCCAGAAAATCCCTACCATGCCGTCAACCGCGACGCCTTGTTGTTGAAGGTCTCACAACAGCTTGGCGACACCGACACCGCGCGGCAGGTCGCCTGGCGGATGTATGAGACGTATCACAGTGAGGAATCCCTGCGCGCCTTACTGGCGGTGATCGGAGAAGCACAGCGTGATCAGGTGATTGCACAGACAGCGGCAACCATCCTCGACGGCGACCAATTCTCTGCCAGTGATGCACTCTTCCTCACCAGTGTCGGGCGGACGGCAGACGCGGCGACATACATTCTCGCCCATACGGCGCAGTTGAACGGTGATTACTATTCCACCTTGCTCCCATTGGCTGAAAGTATGGAGAAAGAGGAACGGTGGCTGGCCGCGACGGTGATCTACCGCGCGCTGACCGACTCCATTCTGAAGCGTGCCGTGTCCAAGTATTACCATCATGGCGTCCGTTATCTCCGCAAACTCGACAGCTTAGCCCCGATGGTGACCGAGTGGCAGGGCCAGGCAGACCATGCAGCATATCTGCAGCGCCTTCGGCAGGACCACGGAAGAAAAACCAGCTTCTGGTCGCAATACGCTGGATAGCCAATCCGAGCATTTATTGACGTCGAGATCATGTCGCGATTTAGCAGGCTCTTCGCACAATGGTGAGTTGACCAGCGCCAAGCGATGTCGCGATCATGTCGCGAAAGGGCTGGATTCCGCAGTCGGCGTCTACCGGTCCGCGCAGTTGCGCGAATGCCCATCATCTGGATGACAGGAATACGGTGGGGTGATCGATTATCGCTGACTTGCTGTGACTTGACATTATTACGCGATACCCGTAGTATTTTGCTGTATTTCTCGTAACATCTACAAGTATGAGCGCATGATGAAGCCGCAAGAATTCTTTGCCACGAGACCAGTGTTTACCCTCTCCGAGTTTCGCGAGGCTGTGGAGCCGACCCGGGAGCATCCCCGCGCGTCTGAACATACGCTGACCTATTATAGCAAACAGGGACGACTGCGGCGCATACGGCGCGGGGTATATGCCGTGGTGCCGATGGGCAGCACCCCCGAACAATTTCCTTTCGATCCCTTCCTCGTGGCAGGCAAGCTGACCGAGGATGCCGTACTCGGGTATCACACCGCCCTTGCCTGTTACGGCAAAGCCTATTCCGCCACCGATCACTTTCAAGTGATCACCCAACAGCAGTTTGCCCCGATCCATCTTCCCGGTGCCGTATTTTCCGGTGTCTCGTTTCCTCGGGCGCTGGTGCTTGCGGGCCAGCCCATGGTCGAAACGACGATGGTCGACCGGAGTGGCGTGCCCGTGCGCATCA
>JAKIYB010000512.1 GCA_022708765.1 Armatimonadota bacterium
ATCGCCACCGGTAAACTTAACTCGGTAAGCAGTGAACGGTACGTAACACCGAAGCTTCCGCGCCCTAATGGATACTCGATTTGATACCTGTCGTGATCAAGGAATGACTGAAACGGCAGCAAGTCTTTTACCAGTTCGGGCAAGTATGCGCCACAAGCAGGACAGTTCACTTCCGTTGCCGGCAAATTATCCACATGGCAGCTAAGGCATCGCATGACTCCCCCTGTCGTCCTCTTCGTCCAGTCAGTATTCCTTCGATGGATCTCAGAAGCTGTACGAAAAGTCTCCGCCACCACCTGGCTGGTCCTCTTCACCGGGCTCTTTGGCGGCGTGCCTCACCCTCTCGAGCCTGGATAGGCTTTCGGCCCGCCTTCGCGATCCAGGCGAAGATGCCTCAGCCATCTGACGACGCAGACTTTCCGTACAGCTTCTCAGAAATCACATATTGGCTGGGGTGATGGCAGCATACACGATGGTGATTTACTATACCGTTCATGCTTACCGCATGGACAGTATATACTTTATGATCATAGTACGATCATTCAAAAGGAGTCAAGCGGTCAGTCCGCGATTCAGCGTTTCTGTATGAGGGCAGCGACAGTCGTACAGGCCGGCAAACAGCATGTGGTGCCATGATGCGCTTCTGAGCGGAGCGTGATACAATAGGACAGGGCCTGATGGCGCTGTTATCGCCGCGGAGGAGCATCGTCCATGCGTACCACGGTTCACGGTATTCGCGACGGTTTACTATTTCTGCTCGGATTGAGCGTGCTCATCATGGTGATCCTGCTCCTGAGCCACACGGCACAGGATGAGGGCGCCTACAAGTTCATGATTCGCTTCCCTCGCGCGCAGAGCATCGCCGCGGGGGCGGCTGTGCACGTATCCGGCGTGCCGGTGGGCCAGGTGCTTTCCGCCGCGCTGGAACCCGGTTCCAACATGTCGCTGGTGACGGTGAAGGTGAATAACAGTGTGCGTCTGCGCACCTCCGACATGTTCGCTCTCGCCACCGGCGGGCTTGTCGGCGAACGTTACATTGACATCACCCCGCTGGAAGGCGCCGGCAAATTCGTCGAGCCGGATATGATTGTAGACGGCGTCACGCCGCCCGATGCCGGCAACCTTATCGCCAACACCAACAAGCTGTTGGCGAAGCTGGATATCGCCGCCAACGGACTGAATAACCTGGTCGGCGACGCGGAGATGATGGAGCAGCTCAAGATGGGCGTCGCCGATTTCCAGCGTTCCGCCACCGCTTCCGCCGAGTTAACCGAATTGCTGAACGCGCAGATGAAGGCCAGCGGCGGCACCCTGGCGGAGACGATTGTCAATCTACGCAACACCACGAGTTCATCCGCGGAATTCGCCGCCGGCCTCACCGCGCTGCTGCGGCGGCATGAGGGTGATTTTGACGCGACGCTCGTGGGACTGCGGCAGACGTCCACCTCCACCGCCGAGATGGTGGCCGGGCTTAACAGCCTGGTGCAGCGCAACGCGGAAGCCGTGGACCTGATGGTGGCGGACCTGGGGGGAGTGACGCGCGATATCCGCCAGATCAGCACGGCGCTGTCGCCGCAGATTGCCGGCACGAAGGCCATCGCCAACCTTGATGCCGCGTCAGAGAACGTCGTCAAGCTCACCAAGCGGCTGGAGAGCGCCGCCGGGGCGGTAGACGTGCTGCTCAACGATAAGGAACTGGCGGCGACGATCCGCGATTCCGCCGCGCACCTGCGGAAGGTCGGCACGGAGATGGAAGCGCTGATGGTGGAGACGCGCAAGGCGACCGGCGCCATGCTGGCGGACGCGGGCAAAGCCACCGCCGCGCTGCCGGAGATCGCCGGTGATATGAAGGCGGCTACCGCCAACCTGCGGGACGCTTCCGCCGGCCTGAAGGGGGCCGGGGCGGACCTGCCTCATCTCACCGGACCGTTTCGCGAAGTAACTCCCGGCATCGCGAAGAACTTGCTCTCCATCACCGAGCAGCTCAACAAGGCGACCGCCGACGTGAGCGGCGCCACGCAAAAGCTCACCGATATGCGCACGTTCTTCGCCGGCATCCGCATTGAGCCCGAGGGCCGTGTGGTGGCACTGGACGTGGGGCCGAAATCCACCCGCGCCGATGCCAACGTGGATATCCGCGCCGGGTCAAATCTGCTGCGGCTCGGGCTGGCGAATATTGACAACGGCAACGACATCAACGCGCAGGCGGGCCGCGCGCTGCGCCCCGACCTCTGGGCGCGTTTTGGTTCGATTCAGTCGCGCTGGGGCACGGGGCTGGATTACATCCCGGGCCGCAATTTCCGCCTCACCGGTGAACTCTTCGCCCCACAGGACCCCCGCGCCAACATCCTCGCCAGCTACCGCCTCAGCGGCCCCTGGTGGCTCTCCGCCGGCTGGTACGACGCCATGGATGCGCGCCGGAGCACGGTAGGCGGGGGGATTATGTACCGGCCGTAACGCTCTTCCTCCGGAGATTAGTCCATGCTGCGTTCCATCACTTCGCTCAACCGCGACTGGTCCTTCATGCCTGCCGATAACGCCGCTTTCGCTGGCGTGCGCTTGCGCGAGCGGGGATGGGAAGCCGTCACGCTGCCGCATCAGGTCGCGCCGCTGCCGGCGAACTATTTCTCCGAGCGGCGGTCGCAGTTCGTCTCCTGGTATCGGCGACGCCAGCCGACCCCCGAAGGACTCGGCGATGGGCGTGTCTTCCTCGACTTCGATGGGGTGATGATGGTCGCCGAGGTGTATGTGAACGGCGCGCTGGCCTTCACGCATCGCGGGGGCTATGTCGGATTTTCGGCGGATATCACCCCCTATCTGCGCCCGCGAGCGGGGGCGGACAACGTCATCGCCGTGCGCGTGGACTCTCACTTGCATGACGACGTCCCGCCCTGCGGGCGGGTGATGGATTTCCAGACCTTCGGCGGCATTTATCGCGACGTAAACCTGCGCGTGGTGCCCGGGTGTTACCTGGACGACCTCTTCGTGCGCACGCCGGAGCCGCTGGCGGCGCGGAAAACGCTGACGGCGACGGCGACGATTCGCAACACGCGCGCCAGGGACTGGCGGGGCAGCGCCCGGTTGGAACTCTACGACCTGAAAGGGAAGCGCCTTGCCGCCGGCGCCCCGGTTGCCTGCACGGCGCCTCCCGGCGAATCGGCGGAAATCGCACTGACGCTGGACGGTCTGGACGGCATCCAGCTCTGGGAACTCGACAATCCGCAACGGTATCGCGCGCGCGTCGTGCTGCTGGATGGTCGCCGGGTTGTTGACGCGGTAGACACGCTCTTCGGCTTCCGCGAGGCGGTCTTCAGTAAAGAAGGACCGTTCCTGCTCAACGGCCAGCCGGTGAAGCTCATCGGGCTGAATCGTC
>JAKIYB010000513.1:0-263 GCA_022708765.1 Armatimonadota bacterium
GAGGTGTATGGGCATGATAGCGATTGGGCGCACATTGGGGAGATGCCCGACGGCGGTTTCTACGTGAACATGGTCTATCAAATCCCCGGCGAGGAGGCGTGGATGCTCGGCGGCGAGGCGACACGCGCGCGCCTGCTTGGCAACATCGCCCGCCGCTGGCCGCGCGTCCAGGCGGCGTATGGCCTCGAGGGGTACGGGGTCACGCGGGTGGCGGCGCGGGCGGGCGTGCGTGAGGGACCGCGTATCGTGGGGCGCTATGTGCT
>JAKIYB010000513.1:273-3380 GCA_022708765.1 Armatimonadota bacterium
CGCACCGCGCACCGGTTATCGCGAAGGGCCGCGGCTGGTAGGCCGTTATGTGCTCACAGAGACCGATTTTTGCCTGGGTAATTTTGGCGCCCACCACCCCGACTGCATCGCCTTCACCGACCACGCCCTCGACTGCCACAGCCCCGACGGCGGCTGCATTGAAGCGGACAACGGCCCGATGGGCATCCCCCTGCGCTGCCTGCAGCCCCGCGAATACGACAATTTTCTCGTCGCCAGTCGCGGCGCCTCCTTCAGCAGTCTCGCCGCCTCCGCCGCGCGATTGCAGCGGAATATGATCGAGATCGGGGAAGCGGCGGCTGGCGCGCTCACCTCTCCCCCCGGCCCCCTGCCCTAAGCGGGGAGGGGGAGTGGGTCGAAGTATGATTCCGGCCTTCACCTCTCCCCCAGCCCCCTCCCCTAAATGGGAAGGGGGAGTGAGAGGAAATACGAATGCGGTCTCGGTTCTCTACTCCGGTTCTCCCCCCTCCCTTCGTAGGGGAGGGGGGTGGGGGGACAGGTGAGCGCCGGTATGCACTATTCCTCACAGATCCGCAGGAATCCCCATCGCTCAAGTCGTATCTGTACTACCGTTCGCATTGCCATGCAAAGTGGAGGTTCGCATGAAATATCGCGGAGTGGCGTATTATCCGGAGTACTGGCCGGAGGAGCGGTGGGACGAGGATATCCGGCTGATGACCGAGGCGCGCATCAATACGGTGCGCGTGGGAGAGTTCGCCTGGATCGCCATGGAGCCGGCGGAGGGGCGTTATGCGCTGGACTGGCTGCACCGCCTCTTTGAGAAGACCGGGGAGGCGGGCATCGGGGTGCTGCTCTGCACGCCCACCGCGGCGCCGCCGGCGTGGCTGACCTCCAACTACCCGGAAACGTTGATGGTGCAGGAGGACGGCACGCGCCACACGCACGGCATCCGGCGGCATTACTGCCCGACAAACCGCACCTATCGCAACTTCTGTCGCGCCATCACCGCGAAGCTGTGCGAGGAGTTCGGCGCGTATGAGAACCTCGTCGGCTGGCATCTGGACAACGAGCTGGGGCCGGAGCGCGGGCGCTGCTACTGCGAGCACTGCCAGGCGCAGTACCGCGCATGGCTGCAGGGGCGCTACGGCTCGCTGGAGGAGTTGAACCGCCGCTGGCAGACGCGCTTCTGGAGCGTGGAGTTCACCGACTGGGCGCAGGTGCGCATGGCCACCGGCGATCGCTACCCCTCCATAAAGCTCGATACCCGCCGATTCCAATCGGATGCCTATGTGGATTTCGCCGCCGAGCAGACGGCGGTCATCCGCGAGCAGTGCCAGGGGGCGCTCATCACCACCAACGGCATGGGGCCGCTCTTCGAGCCCATCAACTACTACGACCTCTACGCCATGCTCGACCGCGCCTCCGCCGACCAATACTTTGACATCGCCGACATGAGCGCCGATGCGCTGGCCTGCGACGCGTTTCGCGGCTACATCCCGTCCGCGCCGTGGTGGATGACGGAGACGGGCAGCGGCGCGCTCTCCAATGACAAGGTGCCGGAAGCCGGGCAACTGCGCGCCTGGGCCTACTCGGCGCTGGCGCGCGGCTGCGAAATGTGGTGCTTCTTCCGCTGGCGCACCGCGCTCTCCGGCCAGGAGCAGGAGCTGCAGGGCGTGCTGGAATACAGCGGGCTGCCGAAACGCCGGTATGCCGCCGTGAAAGCGCTGTTCAGCGAGTTGGAGACGGTGTGGCCGCGCTTCGCCGACCTGCCGCCGGTTCGGCCGAAGGTGGGTCTCGTGTTCGACTACACCAACGACTGGGCCTATCGGGCCGCACGCGTCGGCGAGAAGGTGCAGTACAAGCAGCATATCGAGGAGATTTACCGCGCCTTTTATGATCGCAACATCCCGGTGGAAATCGCCATCCCCGCGCGTGAGTTGGACAATTACTCGCTGGTGGTCATCCCTTCGCTGCCCATCGTGGACCCGGCGTTCGCCGGGAAGCTGTTTGAGTTCGTGGCGAAGGGCGGCACGGTGCTGTCCTTCCCGCAGCTTGCCTGCCGCGACCCCTACAACAACTACCTGCCCGACGAGCCGCCGGTGGGCCTGCGTGGCCTCTTCGGCTTGCGCGTGGCGGGCGGCATGTACCTACGCTCGTACGTCGGCCCCGACGAAGCGCTCTGGCACCCGAAAGATAAATATACCGATCAGACTCCCGGCGTAAAACTCACGCTGGCCGGCGGCGAGACGCATGCTACCATGCGCACCTGGATGGAGGACATCGAGCTGGACGGCGGCCGCGCGCTGGGCGTCTACACCGATAACAGCTTTACCGGCTGCCCCGCCGTGGTGGAGCACCACTACGGCGCCGGCCGCACCCTCTACCTCGGCGCCTACCCCAACCCCGACCTCCTTGGCTGGATGGTGGAAGAAGCGCTGCTGAATACCGGCATCACCTCGCTGCCAACCCCGCAATGGGTGGAAGTGGTCCCCCGCGGCGAATACACCTTCATCATGAACCACACCCCCAACCCCGTCCGCGTCCCCATCCAGGCGACCGAAGCCGTGGTCGGCGTCTACGCCGACGGCGAAGCCTCGCTGGCGGGGTATGATGTGTGCGTTGTGCGGTGAAATTGCACCCGTTCGTTGGTAGTGCGCCACGCAGCGCAGCGGAGTGGCGCTCGCTCGAAGGGTAATTCGGTGACAGCCAGCCAATTGGGTTGGACGCTCACTCGAAGGGTAATTCGGTGACAGCCAGCCAATTGCTGTGGCAATTGGAGTTAAGCCATAGAGGTGATTGCAAAACTCCCGGTAAATGCCTCACCTGTTGTACTTCATTTGCCAATCACCGGCACTTTTGCTGCCGTTTCTTGGCAAAATAACTTCTGTTTGCCATCACATTCTCTTCGAGTCGCGCCTGCTCCCCCCTCCGGACGTGCCGAGACCTGGCAGGTCACACCTACCCAGCACAGATCACCGCCAGCAGCGGACCGTCACCCACCGCCCAGCGCGAGCACTGCGTCCGCGAAGATCACCAGCAGCCCGCACATCAGCAGCGCATGGACCTTCTCGATCCCACGCACCCGGATCAGCCGCGCACCGCAGTTGTCCTTGAGTGCACTGTTGAAG
>JAKIYB010000514.1 GCA_022708765.1 Armatimonadota bacterium
GCCGCTCGTTACAACGAGGGGGGAATGCCGACAGGCATTGAAACGGGAGACGCAGCGAACAGTGGTCTCGGTGAGGGCGGAGAGTTACAACGAGGGGGGAATGCCGACAGGCATTGAAACGCCATGTGCCGCAGTGCACCTGGTAGAGGGAAGTTTTCGTTACAACGAGGGGGGAATGCCGACAGGCATTGGGAGGCGCTATTTGCCCGGGCTACTCTGGGCAGGTAACGTAAATAAACGTTGAAAAAAGATTGCGGCTAAGCAGGAAAGCGCACACGCGGCAACGAAGGAGTTACTTAGCAAGCGCTTACACGGCTTGCGCAGATCGGTGCTCTTGGAGGTGCTGGATGCCCGACAACGCGTATCTGTATACCCTGGCGGCCAAATCATTACAGTCGTACATTCTCCACGGCGACAAGTTGCGTTTGATGGTTGGCGCCAGCGAGCTCATTGAGGAACTGCCCCAAGGTTTCTTGAGCGAACTGCTGTCCGGGTGTGGATTCGGGAAAGACAAGCACTACACCGTCCTCTCCCGTGCCGCCGGCAGCGCGCGCCTCCTGTTTTTCGATGAAGCCTTTGCCCATATTCTCGCCCGCGTACTGCCGCTGGCCATCAGCCGGTATGCCCCAGGGCTTGATGTGGTGCAGGATGTGCGTATGGTTGAAGGCGGCCTGGGCGCTACACTATCAGCCGCGGAGCGCCAACTCAGCGTGCGCCGCAATCTGCCGGCCCCCGCCTATCCCGTTGCCGGCCCACTGGTGGACCGGGCGCCGCGCAGTGGGTTTCCCGCCGTTGGGACACTCACATATGGTGCCGACCCAGAACCCGCGGATGCCGCCATGCTGGCTAAGGCCGGCAAGATTGGCCAGGCGCACAGCGGATTGCTGAAGAAGATGCTCGGTGATCTGCTGGAAGAACGCAAGAGCCCGACCAACCTCGAAGAGCTGGTCTCCGAACGTGAGTATCTCGCGCTGCTGCATGCAGATGCGAACGGACTTGGCCAACTGGTCATGACATTTCTCAACCAGCTCTCCGATTGCTCACTCGATGATGCCGCGAAGCAGTATACGAGCTTCTCCACTGCGGTGGCAACCGCGACCGTGAATGCCCTGCGGGAAGCCCTCGCGCCGTTAGTACCGATGGAGAGTACTGGCATGCTGCCATTTCGCCCGCTCGTGTGCGCGGGTGACGACATCACCCTCATTCTGCGCGGGCAAGACGCGGTGGGCGTGGTCGAGCGCTATCTCGAGGCGTTCGAGCGGACCAGCGCGGAAGCATTCACCGCCACGAAGGTCGCGTGCCTCACCGGCCAGCACTTAACCGCGGCGGCCGGCGTGGCGTTCATCCACAAGAACTTCCCCTTCGCCCAGGCCTATGCACTCTGTGAATCGCTCTGTAAATATGCCAAGAACACTACCGGGCGTGAAGGTTCATCGTTTGCCTTCTGGCGTGTCACCTCGACGATGGCCGATGAGTTTACGACGATCCTCGATCGCGAACTCATCACACCGCATGCCTGTCTCACGCGCATGCCGTATCGCGTCGGCGGTCAGGCAGATCCGCAGTTGGCCGACCTGCTTACGCTGGCCCGTGCTATGAAAACGATGCCGCGCGGCAGCCTGCGTGGGGTCATCACGGCCCTGTATGAAAATCAGACGGCCGCCGAGCAGGCATATGCACGCATTCTCGATGTCGCCAGTGCGCGTTCTACGCCTCGATGCCAGGCGGCACTCAAGGCTTTTACCGCGGCCATGGATACGCTCACCAGTGGACCTAGCAGTCTCTGGATGAAGCGTGAAGGAAACATTGTATCAACACCACTCTATGATGCCAGCGAACTGTTAGCGGCGACCAACAACGCCCTGTAAGCAGGAGGATGTACCATGACGGCTACGGCAACGCTCACCATTGAAATCCTGTCCTACTGGCACGCCGGCAGTGGGTATGGACTTGGAGCCGCCCTGGATGCGGTTGTGATCAAGGATGCGCAGGGTTTACCCTATTTGCCGGGCCGCACCGTCAAAGGTTTACTCCGTGATGGCATGCAGACGCTGGAAGAGATCGGACAGGTTGCGGAGGGCACGACGCACCGTTTGTTTGGTGCACCAACAGAGACTGGCCGCCGTCGCTCCGCCCCCGCCGGCGTCCTGAAGTTCAGTAACGCCAGGCTCTCTGACACCGAGCGCGCGTGGTTGGCATCAGATGAAGGCGCCGGCGTGCGTGAAGCCCTGTATGACCGATTTGCCTCCACGAAACTGGACCACGGCGTGGCGGATGACCACACCTTGCGGGTGATAGAACTGTGTGTTCCCGTCACGTTAACCGCAACCGTCACCGGTCCAGCAGGCGAGGGCTGGAGTAAGGAATTGGATATGGCCGGTACGCTGGTGCGTGCGTTGGGCAGCCACCGCCAGCGCGGACTCGGTCGGTGCCGCATTACCGTGTCGGCACGCGCATAAGAGGTGCTCGCATGATCGAACAATGGTTTTCAGTTGAATTACTGTCCGACGTCGTGGTGACCGCTGATGCCGCAACAGCGGGTGGGCATACGGGATTGGACTACCTGCCCGGCTCGCTCTTCCTTGGCGCGGCAGTTTCGCAGGCGGAACCATCGTTCAACCCACAGTGGTTTCTGTCTGGACAACTACGGTTCCTCGATGGTTTCCCTGCCGTACAAAGCAAGGCGAGCGCCATGCAACCCACCATGCCGATTCCTCTTGCTTACCACACCGTGAAAGGCCAGGAATGGAAAGGCCTTCAACCCCTGAATCTGCTCACTAAGACTGATATGGAGCCGGGGAAGCAACCCCAGCAGTTACGTACCGGTTTTATGACGGTTGACGGCGGGGTGGTAGAGATTGAGCACACATACCACATGAAAACGGCCATTGATCCTGCCAGTCGCCGCGCGAAGGACGGGCAGCTGTTCGGGTATCAGTCCATTCCCGCGGGCGTCTTTTATCTTACGCGGATACAAGCAGACGATGCAGCACTCTTAGCACAAGCGACTGCTTGGCTGACAGGACACGTCTTGCATGTCGGACGTTCACGCTCCGCGGAATATGGGGCGATACGCATGACCGCCATAACCCCGCCGGCGCCATCGCCAGTACCACAAGACAGGGGAAACGAGGTGGTGTGTTATCTGCTCTCCGACCTGGCGCTTGTCCGAGATGGCATGCCGGTACTGCAGCCTGAAGCCGCGGATTTTCATCTACCTGCAGGGGCTCAACTTGTACCGGAGAAATGCTTTCTACGCACACGCCGTTATACGCCGTGGAACGGCTTCTTTGACGCTCGGATGTCGGAGCGACAGGTGCTCTGCAAAGGTGGAGTTATCACATTTCACGTTCCTGAAATCGGTGTGATCG
>JAKIYB010000515.1:0-3081 GCA_022708765.1 Armatimonadota bacterium
ACGCCAACTGCCGCCGGGGGTAACCGCATATCGGAATCTGACCTATGCGCAGGTTTGCAACACAACGTTAAAGCTTGACCTGTTCATACCGCCGGCTACCGCCGTGGTGCCGGTGGTCTTGTGGATACATGGCGGCGGATGGCAGAGCGGCAGCAAGGAACAGAATCCGGCTTTGCCGCTGACAGCGCAAGGCTTTGCAGTCGCGAGCATCAATTATCGTCTCACCGATGTGGCGATCTTCCCCGCGCAAATACATGACTGCAAAGCAGCGGTGCGCTGGTTGCGCGCCAACGCCAAGACATACCGTATTGACCCCGATCACATTGGCGCCTGGGGCGCTTCCGCCGGAGGGCATCTGTCCGCGCTGCTGGGAACCTCCGGCGGCGTGAAAGAACTGGAAGGCGAGGGGAACCCCGACTATTCCAGCCGCGTGCAGGCGGTATGCGATTTCTTTGGCCCGGCAGATTTTCTCGCGTGGTTCAAAACGAACCCGAACCGGGTATCCAACGCTGACGCACCCGAAAGCAAGCTCATGGGTGGTCCATTACGAGATCATCTGGAGAAGGCGAAACTCGCCAGCCCGATCACGCACATTGACAAAGACGATCCACCGTTTCTCATTGTGCACGGCGACAAAGACATGGTTGTGCCAGTCAGCCAGAGCCAGCGTTTCCACACGGCGCTACAGCAGGCGAAGGTGGATTCCACACTCATGATCGTGAATGGCGCCGGGCATGGGGGGGCGGGCATGCAAACACCAGCCATCAGCGCCGCCGTTGTCGCATTCTTCCAGAAGCACCTGATGCCGTAATCAGTCGCGCGTCACCGGCACTACGCCGTCGGCGAAGTGGATGAGCAGCTCGTCCACTTCGCGGGCTTGTTCCGCCGTGGGGATCACGACGGCACCGTCTGCGGAAGAGACAAGCGCGTAGCCGCGTTTTAGCACCTGCCGCGGATCGAGGGCGGTAAGACGGCCATCTACGGCATCCAGGCGATGCGTCTGGCGCTGCAGGTGACTCTCCATGCGTACGAGGATGCGGGCGGCGAGGTCGTCGAGATGCTGGGCGCGCTCTTCGACGATTGCGCGCGGTTGGCGGATATCCGGATGCTGCAGCACGCGGTCGAGGTCGCGCTTTTGCAAGTCCAGCAGGTGGTGGACGCGGTCGAAGATGCGCCGGTGCAGCCCGCCGAGAAATTCGCGGGCGCCGGCCACGTCGGGAATGAGGCGTTCGGCGGCGGCGCTGGGGGTGGGGGCGCGGTGGTCCGCCACGAAGTCGGCGATGGTGTAGTCGGTCTCGTGGCCGACGGCGCTGACCACCGGCAGCGGCGAGGCGGCAATCGCCCGCGCTACGCACTCGTCATTGAAGCAGTTCAACTCCTCGAAGGAACCGCCGCCCCGCGCCAGCACGATGACGTCCGCCTCCGGAATACGCGCGGAAAGCCCCAGGCTTTTCACGATGCCGGGCGGAGCCGTCACCCCCTGCACGGGGGTGGGCACCAGCACGATGCGGCTGCCAGGCCAGCGGCGCGAGGCGATGGTGATGAAGTCGTGCATCACCGCGCCGGTGGGCGAGGTGCAGAGCGCGATACGCCGCGGTACCACCGGAAGCGGGCGCTTGCGCGACTCATCGAAGAGCCCTTCCGCTTCCAGCTTCTTCTTCAACTGCTCGAAGGCAAGGTAGAGGTTGCCCATGCCGTCATCAGTGAGGGTGTAGACGTTGAGCTGGTATTGCCCGGCGCGCTCGTAGACAGTGACGCTGCCCTCGGCCAGCACGCGCTGGCCTTCCTCGGGCCGAAACCCCAGCGCCTGCACGCGCTCGCGCCACATCACGCAGCGCAGCTCGCTCATCTCGTCCTTCAACGTGAAGTACAGGTGCCCCGACGAATACAGCTTGCAGTTGCTGATCTCCCCGCGCACCACCACCCCCTGCAGCGCGCGCTCGCGCTCCAGCAGCGTTTTCACGTAGCGGGTGATCTCGCGGACGGTAAAAATGTGAGGTTCAGGCGGCATGGGCTTATTGTGGGGCAGGGGTGGGGGAGGTGTCAAGGCGAGATGTTACTTACTGATAAGAGTCCCGTCTTGGGCTATGGTGAAACAGTCTCCAGTAGAAGAAAAGAACCCCCACCATCTGCCATCATCAATTGCTCCACTCACCATGATGTTGCCATTCGATTCTTCTTCCCAGACAACTTCAATTTCCAACTGATAACATTTCCCACCAGGTGTATTTAATTCAAAGGTGTCCATTCGACGTGATTGTAGCATTTCCAGGAGTTCGCTGTATGGCAACTATTTATATCGTTTGAGGTATTCAGATAAGATTGCCTTTGCTTCACCAGTATCCATATTTTCCCCATATAATTCCTCGGTGCCCTTTGCGTTCTCTCGGTAGCACCTTATTTCTTCCGCCCCCGCCATGCCGTCCAGACAAACTGCGGCAGCGCGGCGAAACGGGGGAGGCGTTCGGGTTGCTGAAGGATGCGGAAGAGCCATTCGAGGCCTGCCTGGCGCATCCATTGGGGGGCGCGCTTGAGCTGGCCGGAGATGACGTCAAAGCTGCCGCCGACGCCGATCATCACCGGGGCACGGAGCAGCTCGAAGTGTTTGCGGATGAATTTTTCCTGCTTGGGGATGCCGAGGGCGACGAAGAGGATGTCCGGTTTGGCGCGGTTGATGGCCTGGACGATCTTTACCTCTTCGTCCTCGGAGAAAAAGCCGTTTCGCGTGCCGGCAATGTGCACGCCGGGGTACTTTTCCACCAGCGCGGCGGCGGCGGCATCCGCTACCCCTTCGGCGGCGCCGAAGAGGTAGATGCGGTAGCCGCGTTCGGCGGAGAGTCGTGCCAGGCGCTCTACCAGATCGCAGCCGGAGACGCGCTCGGGCAGGCGCATGCCCTGCAGTTCGGTCGCGAGTATGACGCCGGCGCCGTCTGGGGTAACAAGATCAGCCTGGCGGATGATGTCGCGCAGTTCACTATCTTCATGCGCACGCATGATGCCGGAAGCGTCGGCGGTGAAGACATGGTGCGGCCCACCTTCGGCGATGAAGGACTCAATGAGCGAGACCGCCTCCTCCATTGT
>JAKIYB010000515.1:3105-3369 GCA_022708765.1 Armatimonadota bacterium
CCCGCCGCCACCGCGCCCCCAAGGGCGAGCAGGCCGAGTATGCATCCTACGGATTTTCGCGTTGGGGCCATATCTATCTCAAATCAAGAAATTGTTCCAACGAGACGAGGGTGTGTCGCCCCGTTGGGGCTCGTGTCGTCATATTTCCGATCCCACGGGTTTTGCTACGCTTAACCCGTGGCTAATGGCTTGTTGGCCTTTTGGGCCTGTTTGCGTCAGTCGTTACTACCTACGTTCCGCTCTCCCAAGAGGCGAGATATGTGA
>JAKIYB010000516.1 GCA_022708765.1 Armatimonadota bacterium
TACCGTCAGCGGCAGCGCGCCGGGTTATCTGACGGCGCTGTTCGCGCCGGGATTTGGCGCGCCGCGGCTCATCGGTACCTCGGCGTCCGCGATCCCGGCCGGACAGGCCTACACCTTCTCGGTGACGCTGCCGGATACCGCCGGCCGCGTGCCGGTGAAGATCGTCAGTACCGCGCGCCCACTTGACGGCGCGGCTATCGAGAAGGCCGTGCCGGCTGCGCGCACTGACGCTTACCTCGCCGCGTTGCGCGCCTCGGTCGGTGCCGGGCTGCAACTCAATCACCTGCCCACCGCAGACTGGGCGGACACCCTCGTCTGGATTGACGTGCAGTAAGACTCCACGTATGCGATAGGCCGGTGATATCTATTGCCGGTCTATCGCATAACACTTCGGTCTCCCGCGGTTCTGGACACCTATGACTGCCGCGGCGTGCAACATCTCCTTTCATTTCGTTTGCATTCCAGCACCCGGTGAGGCCGCGGTAGTACAGCGCCCAGCGGCAATCACCGTATATTCCCCCATGCTGAGCCTCACCAGTCTAACCAGAACGAGTGTCCCATAATGCCATCATCCCCTGTCCAGGCCGGCATTGATATTGGCACCACTGAGTTCGTCAATCTTTCTTTTCCGGCGCAGCATCCGCACCGCCTTGATGCGCTGATACCCGCGCGACCCCTTCATTTTCTCCACAAGCAGTCACAAAATACTTGACTTAGAGGACAGTAAGTGTATACTAGTTAGACTGTAAATACCTTTGACAGAGTATTTATCGTATTTAAAGAGGCCGCGCCGTCTAACCCCATTCGCGAACAGATGGGCTTTGCCGTACCAGCGCGATCATGCGGACAGTTAAGGGTGAGTGACCGTGGATAACCTGCCAATAACCAACCATCGCATCACGAAGACCGGATGCCGGCCTGGCTTTCATTTCATGCTCGCGTTACTGCTTGCCGTCACGCTCACTCCGATGCCGGTACCGGCGCAGTCTCCCGCACCCATCGCGCAAGATGTACCGGTGGAAGCTGACACCGGCGCCGCGCGCTTTCTACAGAGCTGCGCCGGCTGCCACACGGTCGGTGAAGGCCCGCTGACGGGCCCTGATCTTGCCAGCCATCAGTCCTGGTCCGCGGAGGAACTCACGCAAGGCATTATTCGCATGCAGGACCGCACCGGCCCACTGTCGGATTCAGATATCCAACACCTGGTCACGCTGCTGAAGAACCCTACGGCCAAGCAGCGGCTTGCTGCCGCGCGCGAGCAGCAGACAAAGACCGTTGAAACGCCGTTGTCGCCGCCATCCGCCCGCATTGGCCAGCGACTCTTCACTGGTTCGCAGCCATTAGAACACGGCGGCATGGCCTGTGCCGCCTGCCATCGCGTCGCCGGGCGGGGCGGCACGCTTGGCCGCGATTTAACGGATGTGGGCACGCGTCTGAGCCAAACCGCACTGGCTGCCGCCATCCAGCAAGCTGGCTACAAAATCATGAATGCGTCGTATCGCGCTCACCCCATTACCGCCCAGGAAGCCGCGCATCTCGCCATGTATCTCGCGACGCCGCCGGCACAGCCGGCGCCAGCAGTCTCACCCGTACCGCTGTTCGGCTTGATTGGCGGTGTGCTGCTATTGGGCGGCATTATCGCACTGTATGGAAAACGCAGGCCTGGCGCGCGCGCCCGGCTCCAGAGGAGAGATGGCCATGGCCTGGATTGAGGACATCTTCGCCCCACAGCAACGGCAATGGGAAGATTTCTACCGCAACCGCTGGTCCTATGACCGGGTGCTCCGCAGCACGCATGGCGTGAACTGTACTGGCGGGTGCAGTTGGAATATATACGTCAAGAATGGGATTGTCACCTGGGAGATGCAGGCGCTTGACTATCCGGTGATTGACCGTCAGCTTCCACCACACGAGCCCCGCGGATGCCAGCGCGGTATCTCCTACTCCTGGTACATGTATAGTCCCCTGCGCGTCAAATACCCATACGCGCGCGGGGTGCTGCTCGATCTCTGGCGCGCGGCGAAGCGCGCGCACCCGGATGATCCGGTCGCCGCCTGGCAATCCATTGTCACCGATCCGCAGGCGCGCCGGCGCTACCAGGAGGCGCGTGGAAAAGGCGGCTTCCGCCGCTGCTCCTGGGATGAGGTGAATGAGCTCATCGCCGCCGCGAACATCCACACCGTGCAGGCACATGGCCCCGACCGGTTGATCGGCTTTTCGCCGATCCCCGCCATGTCCATGGTCAGCTACGCCGCCGGGGCGCGCTTTCTGCAACTGATGGGCGGCGTTTGCCTGTCGTTCTACGACTGGTACTGCGATCTGCCACCGGCGTCGCCGGAAGTGTGGGGCGAACAGACCGACGTCGCGGAGAGCGCTGACTGGTATCACGCGCGCATGATCGCCACTGTCGGCTCCAATGTGCTGATGACGCGCACGCCGGATGCCCACTTCCTGGTGGAGGCGCGGCATCGCGGCACGAAGGTGGTGGTTTTCTCGCCCGACTTCTCACAAACCTCGAAAGTTGCCGACGAGTGGATTCCCATTCACCAGGGACAGGACGGCGCCTTCTGGATGGCAGTCAGCCATGTCATCCTGAAAGAGTGCTATGTGGAGCGCCAGGTGCCGTCGTTCCTCGCCTATCTGAAAAAATATAGCGATGCGCCCTTCCTGATCGAGTTGGAACCGACCGCTGGCGGCACGTACCGCGCTGGCCGCATGCTGCGAGCCGCGCAAATTCCCGGCATGGAAGCGGTCGAGCATGCCGAGTGGAAAGGGCTGATGCTGGATGCATCCGGTGACATCCGGATGCCGCAGGGCACCGTAGGCCACCGCTGGCAGCAAAAGAAAGGGGAGTGGAATCTGAAGCTGGAGGACGCTGTGACGGGTGCCCCCATTGATCCGCGGTTATTCCTGACCGATCAGGAAGCGGTGCTGCCCGTCGAATTTACCGACTTCACGGAGGGCACCAACGAGCGGACCGCGACGCGCGGCGTCCCAGCCCAACGGGTGGAAACCGCAGCCGGCCCGGTATACGTGACCACGGTGCTGGAACTGCTACTGGCGCAATACGGCGTTAACCGCGGGCTGGACGGCGAGTGGCCGGCCGGCTACGAGGATGACACCGCGCCCTATACACCCGCCTGGCAGGAGCATTTCACCGGCATCGCGGCGTCTACGGTCGTGGATTTTGCCCGAGAGTGGGCGCGCACCGCTGAACTGAGCGGCGGAAAGTGCAGCATCATCATCGGAGCCGGCGCCAACCACTGGTATCACAACAATCTAATCTATCGCGCGGGCATCACCGCCCTGATTCTGTGCGGGTGCGTCGGCGTCAACGGCGGCGGTCTGAATCATTACGT
>JAKIYB010000517.1 GCA_022708765.1 Armatimonadota bacterium
GGGCAGGCGCTGGCGCGCAATCCGGTGCCGGTAGTCATCCCCTGTCACCGGGTTCTTGGCGCGCGCGGCACGCTGACCGGCTTCCTGGGCGGGCTGGCGTGGAAGCGCGCGCTACTGGCGCACGAAGGGATCACTATCATTCGGTGATAAGAATGCTCAGTAATGCGGTGACTGACTGCGCATTTCCCTGCGTGGAGAGGAACAGGGTTGAGTGGCATGTGCTGAAATGCCTGTCCGGTCGTGTGTATGTATCCACAGTAATGCGTTGTCTGTCACCGTATTACCCTTTGTGGAGGTGACGATATGCGACGTATGTTCATCAACTGGGTGATCTCGGCGCTGGCGCTGCTGCTGGCGGCGGCGGCGCTGCGGCAGGGCGTCACCATCAGCCCCTGGTGGCACGTCATCTGGATGGCCCCGCTGCTCGGGCTCATCAACGCCATCGTCAGCGGGCTCATCGGCTTCTTCGGTTTCCCGCTGAACCTGCTCACCCTCGGTTGCTTCGGCTTCGTTGCCTCCTTCCTCCTCTATGCGGCGGCGATCTACTTTCTGCAGCAGTATACGCGCGGCATCCTCACCGTAGAGAGCTTCTGGTGGGCGCTGGCACTGGCCGCGGTGATGGCGCTCTTCAGCGCGGTGCTCAACATGTTCCTCGGCGGCGATGATCGGCGGCGATAACGCGTTAGCGCGCTCGTGCCGACGCATTCCCTTCATCCGGAACGCCGGCGTCCGGCAGGATGATGGGCTCCGCGGGCACCATGGGCGTCTGCGGCGAGGGATCGGAGATGGGATTGACCAGCATCCCCGGCCAGGGATCGAGGCGTCCCGCGCAAAGCGGATCACCCGTTTCGCGCATCCACGTCTCCAGACGCCCGCGCAGCGCGGCCAGTGTCCCGGCGTGGGCCGGGTCGCCGGCGAGATTGCAGGCCTCATGCGGGTCGAAATACAGGTCATACAGCTCTTCCGCCGCCTGCGGACGCTCCCCCCACCCGGCGGCGAGCATCGTTTCCTTGCTGATGCTGCAGTCGCAGTTCGGTTTGATGGGACCGGACTGCGGAAGGAAGCGGCGGATGTAGCGGTAGCGCGCGGTGCGCACGGTGCGCATCGGTTCGGCGGTGGCGTGATAATTGACCTCGGCAAAGACGGCGTCGCGTACCATCTCCGTTTCGCCGGTGGCTAACGGCCGCAGGGAAACCCCCTGTATGTGGGTGGGCACGGGCACTTGCGCCACTTCGCAAACCGTCGGGAAGACATCCACGTGGCTGACCAGCGCATCCACTACTCGGCCGCCGGAGAAATCAAGACCACGCAGGATGAGCATGACGCCGGTGCCGTGGTCGGTCAGGTTGCACTTCATGAAGGGGAAGGCCACGCCGTGGTCGGTGGTGCAGATGACCAGCGTGTGGTCCGCAAGACCGTTGTGCGCAAGGGCATCGAAGACGATGCCCATGTAGTGGTCCAGCCGCGCGGCGGATTCGCGGAAATCGGCGAAGTCCTGGCGGGTTTCCGGGAGGTCGGGCAGCGGCGCCGGCGGGCGGCAGTAGCGAGCATCGCCTAATGGCGACGCGTCATCGTTGAACCACTGCCGGCCCCGTCCGGTGCGATGGGTGGCGAAGAAGCCGCAGGCGAGGAAAAAGGGCCGGTCATGCGGACGGGCGAGGAAGTCGGCGGCGCGCAGCGCGGCCGCTTCCTGCCAGTCCGCCACGTCGGGCACCGGGTCGCCGTCCAGCAGGTGATCGTACCCCAGCGCGGCGCGGTCCTCATGCGCGGCTTCATGCTGCACGCCGGAGAGCGCGGTGGCATAGCCATTCTCGCGCAGCACGTGCGCCAGGTGCCAGGCGTTATCCGCCAGCCGCGCGCCGCGATGCGCCAGCCCCACCATGCCGCAGGTATGCGGCGCGGTGCCGGTAAGCAGCGCCGCGCGGCTGGGCGAGCAGGTGGGCGCGGCGCAGAACGCCTGCCGGAAGAGCACACCCTCCTCAGCCAATCGCTGAATGCGCGGCGTGGGGACGGCGTAACCGTACGGCTGCACGTAACGGCCGGTGTCATGCGAGTGAATATAAAGGATGTTGGGTCGCATATCATTTGGTCATTCACGGCATGGGATAAAAAGTCCTCCTACATGACCGACTATTGCTACCATGCCGCCTGCTTCTCGGCATGACCAGTGGGGGACAAGATCAGGCGCCACGCAGCGGACAGGGTCCGCATATCGAAGCCCATGGCGGCACGCAGACGGAGAGTGTCGAGGAGAAGGCACTCGGGTGACGCTTGTATTGTTGGAAGAACTTTCTTCGCCTCGTCGTGGTCTAACTGGATAACCCGTTGCGCGGGAGGTTGGTATGGTGCGGACGCGTCTCATACTGATGGTTGCGGTGATGCTGGTGTTGGCGCTGGCCGGCATAGCCGGCGAGGACATGCGGGCGTTCGGCATGGCCTGCTGGAACCCGCCCGGCGATGCGTTCGGCGCTTCGCTGCGCTATTCACGGATACACCCGCACAACTACCTGCAGCTCGAGTGCGGCGTGCGCGCACTCACTGACGCGGAGACGCGAGGATTGATGCGCGTGGAAGCCGGCGTGCCCCTGGCGCGCTGGCGGGGCGGGATGCTGGGCGCCGGTGCCTCTGCGTCCTGGTTCTGGGAGCCGCGCCACCACGCCATCTTTGATGGTCTCGTTGAAACTGCCGGCGAACGACGCAAGGACGATGCCGTCTTTGAACCCCTGGGCCGCACGCTGGGCGCCGCGCTGCTGGTGGTGATCCTCGATGCCGCGCTTTCCCCGATCACCGCGCTGGGTGACGACGGAGCGCGCATCCGGCCCGCGCTCTCGCTGCGCCAATCGCTGGGAGACGGCTATTTGCTGCAGCTCAGCCACGATTTCGGCCACGGCGGCAATGATCCCTTCAACGGCACCACGGTAGCGCTGGAATATGTAATGCGGTTTTAGCAAGGCAACGGACAGCCCGGAAAGGAATTCGCGGCGGACGCGCCGAAGGGAGGGACCGGAGGCACGGTATGACCTGGCGCGATCTGTTCTACGCATCATCAGGCCGCGTGCGCAGCGGCTGGCGGGCGCTCATTTTTCTTTTTATCGTACTGCTGCTGCTCAATCTGTTCGGGGTTGTTTTCAGCATCCCGCTGCTGCTGGCTGGAGTGAAGCCAAATACCTCGCCGATGCTGGAACTGCTGCTGTTCGGGTTGGCGGCGACGCCGGCGGTGCTGGCGGCGGGCGCATGGGCGGCGTCCAGTTTCGAGCGGTTGCCCCTGGCCACACTGGGCCTGTCGCTGCACGCCGCCTGGCCGGCGCGGCTCGCGGGTGGTTTTCTCGGCGGGGCGGTGCTGATCGTACTCTTAC
>JAKIYB010000518.1:0-319 GCA_022708765.1 Armatimonadota bacterium
CCTTCAGCCACCATAAAGGTAATCTCTTCATCGGTGATAGCGGTCTCCGGCGTCGGAGTCACTCCCAGGCTGTTCAGCACGATACGCGAGGAACCACCGAAAAGGCGCACCACCGGTGCGGCCACGCGAGACACGATTTGCATCGGAATCGCCACCAGCAGCGCATAACGTTCGGGATGGCTCAGCGCCAACTGCTTGGGCACCAGTTCACCGAGTACAACCGAGAGAAATAAGATGAAGAGGACAACCAGCGCCAACCCCGCCGATTCCGCGTAAGGCGCCAACCAGGAGATTTGCGCAAACTGGTCCGCCAGTTTTT
>JAKIYB010000518.1:344-3350 GCA_022708765.1 Armatimonadota bacterium
GCTGGAGAGAAAGGTATCCGGCGCCTCCGCCAGCGAGACGGCTGCTTTCGCCCGCGGGTGTCCCCGGTCCGCCAACTGACGCAGTCGAGATTTCCGTGCCGAGACAATGGCGATTTCCGCCAGGGCGAAAAAGCCGTTGAACGAAATCAATACGAAGATAATCAGTGCTTCACCGGCTAGAGAACCCATCCGGCATTCCTTTCTCACGCGAGGGTGACGCTGCCGTGCCCGGGGTGTCCGGCATGACTGCGATAACCGTCCGATCATTATCAGGGGCGGATGGTTCCCTGTCAACGCTGGCCGGCAGACGCCTCTAGCCGCGCCTCCGCCGTTTCGTGTATGCTGTACGCGATGCCGTTTCCCGTCTTCCAGCTCGGGGCGCTGCCATTGAAGACCGACCGCACGCTGCGGGCGGTGCCGTATGTGACGTATGCACTATGCTTCGTCAATCTCGCGGTCTTCCTGGGGCAGTTGTCGCTGACGCCCTCGGCGTTGTACCAGGCGCAGCAGCACTGGGGGTTCATCCTCAACGAGCCGCGGCCGGCGGCGCTCTTCACCCATGGTTTTCTGCACGCGGACATCTTCCACCTCACCGGCAATCTGCTGTTGCTCTGGCTGGTGGGCACGGTGCTGGAATCGGGCATCGGCAGCATCCTCTTCCTGCTGCTCTACTTCGCCAGCCTGGTGGCGGCAATTCTCCTCTACGCGGTGATCGGACAGGCGTTCATGCCGGCAAGCATGGGCGTGCCGCTCATCGGGGCGTCAGGGGCAATTGCCGGCGTCACCGGGTTGGCGGCGTTTCGCTACTACCGGCTGCGCGTGCTCACCCTGCCGCTACTCGGCGTGCAAGGCGTGCCCATGCCGTTGCCGGTGCCCGTGCCGCTGTGGGTGCCGTTCTGGGGATTCGCCATACTCTTCACCGCGCAGGAGACGATCTCCGGAGTGGGCGACATCCTTTCCGGCACCAGTGGCGGAGTGGCGCATTGGGCGCACATCGGCGGACTGCTGCTGGGGGTGCTGGCCGCCACCCTCACCCGCGCCGTGCCGGACGCCGCGCGCGAATACGCGCTGGAGGACTCGCCACGCGCCGCCGCCGATGTAGCGCAGGCAAAGCGCAAACGCCGCGAGGTGGAACGCCTGCTGTGGGATAATCCTGACGATCCGGAACTACTGGAGGCGCTGGCAGGTCTGCTGCTGGCCAGCGGCACGCCGGAGCGCTGTCACGACCTGTATCAGAAAGCCATCACCCGCTTCCTGGCGCACGGTAAGCCGGAGCGCGCCGCCATCAGCTACCTCAACCTGCTGCACGCCTTCCCCGACAGCGTGTTGGCCGTGCGCGAGCAGATGCGCATGGCCATCAGCCTGGAAGAGTTGGGGCACGCCGACGATGCCCTGGAGGCTTATCGCCTGCTCACCGAGCACTATCCCGACAGCGACGACGCGCAGACCGCGCTGATGCGCGCCGCGCAACTCCACCTGCGCCACCGTCAGGATCCCGCCGAAGCCGAACGCCTGCTCCGCCTGCTGCTGGATCGCTACCCGGCTTCGCCCTGGCGACAGTTAGCGCTGTCGCGGTTAAATGACCAGTGATCATTGATCTTTTTCTAGTGACGCTTCCGCGTATGTTTCGGCGTTCCCCCTATTGTCACTCCCATCGCACAGCGTTTTATTGCCGGGCTGGTACAGTGTAACCTGCCATGCGTGTGATAGTTGACACGGATCCCGGAATTGACGACGCGGTGGCGATCGCGTTGGCCATGCGGTCGCCAGAGTTAGAGATCGCAGCCGTCACCACGGTTTTCGGCAATACCACCGTGGATCGAGCGACACGGAACACGCGGGAGGTGCTGGCACGGCTGGGGATGCGGGATCGCATTCCCGTGTTTGCCGGCGCGGACCGGCCGCTGCTGCGTCCATTGGCCGTCGCGGCGGATACCCACGGCGAAACAGGTTTCGGCTACGCGGGGCACGCCTTTGAACCGGAACCGCCGCCCGGTACGCCGCCGCGTGAGCCGCCATGGACGGAAGCGACGGAAGGCATCATTGAAGCCCCCGGCGCGCTGCAGCGATTGGCAGCATCGTCGCCAGCGCCCATGACGCTCATCTGCCTGGGGCCGCTGACGAACGTCGCGCTGGCGCTGGCGCTGAACCGCGAATTGCTGCGGGCACAGGTGAAAGAGATCGTGCTGATGGGCGGGGAGCCAAACGGCTTTGGCAATGCCACACCCGTTTCCGAATTTAACTGCTGGTGCGATCCGGAAGCGACGGCGATGGTTTTCAGCAGTGGAATTCCACTGCGCATGGTGGGATTGAACGTCACGCGCCACATGGTGGTAACGCGGGCGGCGGTGGAGACGCTGTGCGCGGACGGCGACCCCACGCGCTGCTGGTGGGGCGACATGCTGCGTTTCTATGAGGAGTTTCACCGGGTGCGCGAGGGGTTGGAAGGCTGCGTCATCAACGACCCGCTGGCGGTGGCGCTGGCGATGCACCCGGAATTCGGTACGGCGGAGCCGATGCATGTGGCGATTGATCGCGCCGATGGCCTGACGCGCGGCCAAACAGTGTGCGACCGGCTGGGCCTCACTGGCGAACCGCCCAATGCCGTCGTCTACACTGAGGTAGACGCCGCCAGCGCTTTGCGGTTGGTGAATGATCGAGTCTTTGGATTCACCGCTCCCCCTAATCCCTTCTCCTGAGTAGAGACAGGGAAGCGGAGAAAAAATTTTCGTTCGTGAATACGTCCAATCGCTCCTCCTCCCCACAGAGGGGGACGGCGCTGGGGGTAGCGGTGAATCAACCTGTATAACTATGCATATTCTCCTCTTTGAGTGCTGTGGTGGTCTCGGCGATGCCGGACGCTTCCTGGTGGACCTTGCCAGGGGGCTGCTGGCGCGCGCCTGGGAGGTCGCGGTGGTGCTGGGGGAGGAGGAGCGGCTGGGCGAGGAGCTGCGACGGCTGGGGGTAGCCGTGACGGTCATTCCGCTACCGAGCTGGGCATCCGGC
>JAKIYB010000519.1 GCA_022708765.1 Armatimonadota bacterium
CGGTGAGCTTCTCACTCAGCATGTTCCGCAAGGTAAAAGGCATCCTGCAGTTCTACCTGGTGGAGGCGGCGCCGGAGCTAAGACTCTATGCCAGTCCCATCAATTTTGATCCGCGCGATCCCGCCTTTCCCATCGCCTCGCCGCCGGGATACGCGAAGGAGCTGTCCGAGCAGGTGGGCTTATTCTATACCCAGGGCATGGCCGCCGATACCTGGTCGGTGAACGAGGGGCGCCTGGGCTACGCGCCGTTCCTCGACCGCGTCAGCCGCATGACGGACACCCGCGCGAAGATGCTCGATCTGGAGTTGGCGCGCGTGAAGCGCGGCATCGTCTTCGCGTATTTCGACGCCACCGACGTAGTGCAGCATATGTGCTGGCGCTTCACCGATCCTGCCGGCCCCCGTTACGCGCCCGACGATCCCCATCGCGCGGCGATTGCCGAGACGTATCAGCGCATGGACGCGCTGCTGGGGCATGTGATGCGGCAGCTCACGCCAGATGACACGCTGCTCGTGCTGTCGGATCACGGCTTCGGCCCCTTCCGCAGGACTGCGCATCTCAACGCCTGGCTGCGCGATCATGACTACCTGGCGCTTAAAGATGGACTGGAAAGTGGCGGCGACCTGTTGAAAGACGTGGACTGGGCGCGCACGCGCGCCTATGCCATCGGCTTCGGCTCCATCTACCTGAATCGGCGGGGGCGCGAAGGCCAGGGGATCGTCGAGCCGGCCGACGCGGACAGGCTGACAGCGGAACTCGTCGCGAAACTCGCGGAGTGGCGTGATGGCGATACTCCAATCGTCAGCCGTGTCTACACCGGAACGGCGATCTTCCACGGCCCGCGCGCGGCGGAGGCGCCTGACCTGGTGGTAGGCTTCCAGCGCGGCTATCGCGCGTCCTGGGAAACGGCGCTCGGTGCCGCACCGCGCGAGACGCTCGCTGATAATGAGAAAGCCTGGAGCGGCGATCACCTCTTCGATCCGGCGCTCGTGCCGGGCATCCTCTTCGCCAACCGCCCCATTATGACGGACGCCCCCACCCTCTACGACCTGGCGCCAACTATCCTGCGCGCGCTGGGCGTGGACGCGGCATCGCTGCGGGGCGGCGATTTCGATGGAACGCCGCTCTGGTAACGGGTAAACACGCGATGTAACGAGCGGTCAAAGCTGGCACGCGATAGGGGTAATGAACTTGATATATTTATCCGTTCCGGTTGACACACGCGCCCATACATGGTTAAATAATTTAATGCTTTAAATAGCGTTTCATGCGCCAGGCACTTCAGTTTCTCATCAACGAACCGCTATTGGAGCAATTGTTTTTTTAACGCTGGCGCGTGACGCGCCATATCTGAAAGGAAGGGTACTATGCGACAACCCACTGCCCACCGAGGGTTTACCCTCATCGAACTGCTGGTGGTGATCGCGATTATTGCGATTCTCGCCGCCATCCTCTTCCCGGTCTTTGCCAAAGCCCGAGAGAAAGCAAACCAGACGAACTGCCTGAACAGCCAACGGCAGATCGCGGTCGCCATCATGATGTACGTCCAGGATAACGACGAGACGTTCATGCCCGAGCCCGCCAGCGGCGCCTGGTCCGCCTTGCTGCGCGACTACAACGAACCCAGCCTGTACGACTGCCCGAGCCAGACCGGCAAGGGCAACAACAACGCGCCGGAATACGGCTACAACAGCAAGCTGTACGCGCGCGCGCTGGGCGACATCGAGAACCCCTCCGTCACGCTCCTCACCATGGATCTGAAGTCCAGCAAAACCCCCGGTTCCTACGCCCTCAAGTATTTCGACGATACTGAGGTAGCGGTGCGCCATAACAACGGCGTGGTGCTCTCCTGTCTGGATGGCCATGTCGCCCACGAGCCCATTGACAAGACAAAAGAGATTCTGATGCAGTTGCTCTCGAAAGGCTACGAGACGGCGCAGAGCCTTGAACTCATCGGTTCCGTGTTCGCCGGACCGTATGATCCGGGCATTCCGACGGCCAGCCCGACCATGCAAATGTATGTCACATACATTGATATGCCGGAAGGTTCTTATCTGGCGTCGCCCACCGACCCCATTGAAGATTACACGATTGAATATGACTGGTATAAACGGAACTCCGGCAACGGCATGGTCGCCGGCGTGAGCTTCTTCGATGCGGGGGGTTCATCCAATGGCACGTTATCTCCCGCGAACTATTCAGGATGGCTGACCTGGACGCATGCATACAACACGATTCAAATCAACGGGTCGCGCTGGACGCCGATCGGCCAGAACCTGGTTATGATAGACTCCTTCACCAGCATGACCGAACCCTCATGGATGGGCGGCTCTACGGAAACCGGCACCTACCACGTGAAGCTGGAAATCCAGAAGGGTGGCGCGCTGGTCATCCTAACGACGAAACGCACCGACGGCGTGACGAAAGTGATGAAAGTGGAACCGGATGTCGCCGCGATGCGCACGATCATGCAAAACAGCAAGATCGGCATGTATATCTCGGACCACAACTGCGGCGCGTCGAGCAAGCTTGATGACATCCAGTTCTTCCGGGCGTATTAATCCAACGCGATTTCGCCAACCGAGCGGAAAGGAGACTTCTTATGCGTGGCACCACTTCATCCCGAGGGTTCACCCTCATTGAGTTGCTCGTCGTGATCGCGATTATCGCGATCCTGGCGGCCATCCTCTTCCCGGTCTTTGCCAAAGCCCGGGAAAAAGCCCGGCAGAACACCTGCCTGAACAACCAGCGGCAGGTCGCCATCGCCATCACCATGTACGCGCAGGATCACGACCAGACCTTCTTCCCCGACCCGGGAAGCAAAGCCTGGTCCACCTACCTGACCACCTATAACGAGCCCACCATCTACGACTGCCCGACGAAAACCGGCAAAGGCGACAACAACAAGCCGGAGTACGGCATCAACCCCTACATGTTCGGCGCCGTGCTCGGGGCGGTATCGTCGCCCACCTCCTGCCCGATGACGACGGATATCGCCACCATCAACCCGCCGCCGAACTACGCCTTCACCGATTACAATGCCCAGATGGATCCCCGCCACCTGGAGTCCGTGGTGCTTTCCTGCGTGGATGGCCACGTGCAGGTGGTGAACATGAAGAACGTGGCGGCCGGCAACCGGACCGGCGCGCTGATGTCGGCGGGTGTCAATCCGTTCCAGATCGGCGAAATGGTGCTGGAAAAGGGGGCGGAGATAACCGGAGCGAAACCGACTGCGAATAATACTTGCGTCACCCTCTCCGGCGGTCGCTTCACCATCCCGGAAAGCGCACAAGCGCACGATGACGGCACCGGCGCCATCGTGATACCGGACGTGGTACTGATGGC
>JAKIYB010000051.1 GCA_022708765.1 Armatimonadota bacterium
AGCAGGTCCGCCACTTTTCCCACCAGCACGTGGCTGCAGCGACGCGGCCGGCAGAGGCACTTAGCGCAGTAGGTGTAGGCGATGACCAGCGTGGCGAGGATATTCAGCAGCGCATAGCCTCCCGCCCACCAGAGCGACGTTCGCGCCACCACCACCAGCGCCAGGATGACCGCGATGGAGAAGAGGATCATACTCGTCAAGCCGTGCGCGCGATACGACATAGCGATATTATACCACGGGTGACTCCACCGCGACGGGCAGGGTTACGGTGAAGGTGCTGCCCTGGCCGAGGGTACTTTCGACGGAAAGCGTGCCACCGTGCGCTTCCGTGAGCAGACGGGTGATGTAGAGCCCGAGCCCGATGCCGTCCGGACGGCGTTCGCCGCGGGCGCGGTAAAATTTTTCAAAGAGGCGCGGCAGGTCGTCGGGGTGGATGCCCTGGCCCTGGTCCGCGACACGAATAGCCAGGCGATCGTCGTCCAGGCGCACCGACACCCGGATGGGCGTCTCCGGTGCCGAATATTTGCGCGCGTTCGTCAGCAGGTTCAGCAGGATGCGCTCCAATCGCGCGTCGTCGGCCAGCGCCGGGGGCAAATCGGCAGGGAGATCAAGCACGATGCGCGACGCGTCCAGCACCGCCGCGTTATGATTGACCAATTCCGGCAGGAACGCCTGCAGGCGCAGCGGCCGCGGCGTCAACTCCATCTGTCCGCCTTCCAGCCGCGCGGCCGCCACCAGGTCCTCGATCATGGTATCCAACCGGCGCACACCGCGGTCAATGGCCGTCATACCCGCGCGGGTCAGCGGATCCGAGTCGGGGGTCAGGCCGTCCAGCAGCATGCTGGTGTAGCCTTGAATCACCGTCAACGGCGCGCGCAGGTCGTGAGAGACCGTGTGGATGAAGGTTTTCATCTGCTCCTGCAGGGCATGCAGCGCGGTGACATCGGTGAACGAGGCGACGGCGCCCAGCATCTGGCCGTCGGGCAGGCGGATGGGCGCGGCGCTGGCCGACACCCAGAGCACGCGATCCGGCCATTGCAGCGCCATGACCGTGCCGTAAGTCGTCTCCCCGCGCAAGGCGCGCGCCGTGGGGGCGTCCGCGGCCGCCATCGGCTGTCCCTGCTCGTCGAGAATGCGGAAAGTGACTGCACGCTCTTCAACAGTCATGTCGCGCTCAAGCGGCTGGTAGCGCAGCAGGCTTTCCGCTGCCTGGTTCATCGTCACGATTTCGCCGGTGGGCGCGTAGACGACCATGCCATGCGCCTGGGACATCATGACAGCTTCCATTTGCGCGTTTTGCCGCTGGAGTTCGCGGGTGAGGCGCTCCATCTCCTGGCGGGCGCGCACATGGTGCGTCATATCAGTGAGGGAGAGCAGGAAACGGTCAACGGTACCGTCCGGCATGGAAACCGGCGTGAAGACCCAGTTCCAGTAGGTGACGCCCCGCTCCGGCTGGTCGGTATAGCAAAACGGTTTCTCGCTGGCGTGGTATGGCACGCCCGTCTCGCGCACCCGCGTGAAGATGGCCAGGTTGTCATCGTTCGGGAAGAGGGCGAAGTGCGGCTGACCGACCAGTTCTTCCCGGGCATGTCCGCAGCCGACGACGTATGCGGAATTGACCGCTACGATGGTGAAGTCGCGGTCCAGGACGGCCATTTGCGTATCCGTGTTTTCCAGAATAGCCTGCAGTTCCCGCGAGTGGTGCGCGAGCGCCTGCAGCAGGTGTTCGCGCTCCGCTTCCGCCTGTTTGCGTACGGTGATATCTTCCACCATGGCAATAGCGCAATACGGCTCGCTGTCCGCGCCGCACAGCAGATTTGTATTTAAGCGCACCCAGACCCATGCGCCATCTTTCCGGCGATATCGCTTTTCGATTTCATACCCGTGTGTCCGCTTCTCAAGCGAGACCATAATCAAGTCCTGCTCGCGCGCCAGGTCTTCCGGATGCGTCACCTCGGCAAAATTGAGCAGGACGATTTCATCGGCGGTATAGCCCAGCAGATCGAGGTAGGCCGGGTTGGCATACAGGAAATGTCCATCCAAACCGACGGCGGCGATGCCAATGCGTCCCTGCTCGAATATGGCGCGGAAGCGTTCTTCACTCGTGTGAATAGCTGCTTCCGCCTGTTTGCGTTCGGTGATATCCTGCATCGTGCCAAAAAGCTTGATGACTTGGCCTTCATCGTCACGGATGACCTCGAATGACAGACATACATACCCCTGATTTCCATCCGGCGTGCTGCCGCGCAGGTCGAGATCGGGCACGACTTCCCCCCGCTGTACGCCGGCCAGGGCATCCTGAAATCGCGGGCGATCATCAGGATGAATGAGCGAGAGGACCAGATCAAGCGATGGCGTTACCGAGGCACTGAGTTCAAGGATGGTATAGATGCCGGGTGACCAGTGCAGTTCCTCCGTGCTCAGGTCCCATTCCCAATGCCCCATCTTTGCCGTGGATTCCGCGTGAATCAGGCGCCGTTCGCTCATGAACAGCGCTTCCTCCGCCCGCCGCTTCTCGGTGACATCGTGAAACACGATCACGGCCCCCATCACTTGACCGGCACTGTCCATAATCGGGGCGGCGCTGTCTTCGATGGGGATTTGCCGGCCGTCTCTGGTCACCAACGCCGTGTGGTTGGCCAGTTCGACCACACGCCCTTCGCGCAGCACGCGGCCGACAATGTCTTCGCTCGGAGCGCCGGTCACTTCATTCACCATGTGAAAGATGGTCTGAATCGGCTGGTCCAGCGCATCCTCCGTCGCCCACCCGCTCAGCGCGGCGGCAACGGGATTGAGGAAGGTGATTCGCCCGTCGGCATCGCAGGCGATCACCGCGTCGCCGATACTGGTCAGGGTGACGCGCAGCCACTCGCGGTTCCGTCGCAAGGCTTCCTCGGCTTGCTTGCGCTCTTCCACCTCGCGACTCAAGGTATCTCGCGACACCGTGGTCACCTTCAACTGACCCGCCATCTGGTTGAAGGCGCTTACCAACGCGCCGATTTCGTCCTGTTGGCGCGTTTCGATGACATGATCTAAATTGCCGGAGCCAATCACGGTCGCGCCGGCATGCAGCGCCGCGATGGAGGCCAGCATGCGGCGCTGAATCAGTAAGGAGCTGAAGAGGAAGTAGGCGCCGAAGATGCCAATCATCGCGAGAACGACCAGCAGATGCATCTCCTTCGCCTTCTTTTCCCTGGCGGATAATTGCCGCGACAAGCGGGAAGCATCCGAGGCCAGCGCCTGGCTCTGCACCGCCATACGGCTCCAGGAGACCCGTAGATACGCCGGATCAAGTGGCGCATCCACGCCGCGCGTAACAGCGGCCGCGCCGTCGAAAATTTCTTTCATGCGGTCTCGCGCGACGGTGATATTGCGTACGAGTGCCCGCTGCGCGGGTTGTTCGACCCGCAAGCTCATGATTTCAGCGGCGAATGCGCGAAAACGGGTGTGCCATCGCTTCAATAGCTGCGGCTCACCGTACAGGAGGTAATCATTGGCCAGATAGCTCAACTCGCTGGCCCCCTGGGCAATATTACCGGCGATCTTTTGCTGCCGGCTGATTTCCCGCACCTGACTATTCGTGATGATCGCCGACACGGCAATCACCACAAGGGCCGCGCCAAAGAGGAGCATCAGCATGGTAGATTGTGTTTTCAGTTTCATGGTTCGCCCCGCTTTACCGCTAGCGGATGATATGCACCGCGTTTGGCTTGATGGCTTTGAGCGCGTCTTCGGAGATATAGGCGAGAAAATCCGGCACATGCTGGTCAGGCGTCAGCTTGTTCTTCATCATCCACCTCGCTTCGTCTTCCATCGCGAGGATGAGTGACTGCTCGAGCGAGAGCGCGAACTGATTTTGCGTCCAGACGGTTTCCAGGTATCCGGCTTCCAGATTGAACCGCTTCCGGACGATGGCCCGCGCCGCGGCCGGGTGCTGGACGGTAAACTCCTCCGCCTGTGCCATCGCGGCGAAAAATTTGTTCACCGCCTCGGGGTGCCGGGTAATCCACGTACTGGTCGCCGTCACCAGCGAGTATAGCGGTTGGCTGCTTTGGATTTTCCAGACCGCGGCGTTCGTACCCAGGCGCGTTTTCGCGGCATTCACCGACGGCTGCGCGGTAGCAATGGCATCTATCTCGCCCTCGGCAACGGCATTCACCCAGCCTTCCGGTGTTTTGATATCTATCCGTGCGATATCCCGGGCGGTCATGCCGTGGAGTTCCAGATACCGCCCGAGGAAAAAGTCGGCCACTGTTCCGACCGTCGTCCCGACGCGTTTCCCCTTCAGATCCGCCGCGGTGTTGATCCCCCGATCCCGTCGGGCGACCAGGTAGATGATCTCGGACTTCCCGATACTGCCCAGGATGCGAACTGGCGCCTTCCGGAATGCCTGTCCAACGAGCGGGTACTCGGATGCTCCCACTGAAATGTCGGCGTCACCCCGCACGATGCCGTCTATCGTCGCGGCGCCGGTGTCATATCTCCGGATGGCGACCTTCAGGCCGTTCTGGGAGAAAAAGCCCCGGTCATCGGCAATGCACAGCAGCGCGGTCGGCTCAAACGGCGCCCAGGCGATGGTCACCTCTTCCATCGTCGCTGGCGAAGGACGCGAGCGAAGCATGGCGACCGTGAGTATGGCGAGGAAGCCAATACAGAGGACTCCCGTGAGCATCAGCCGATTCAGTTTTCGTGATATGCCAGGCATGGGTATGGCCTTCTTCTCCTCGGTTCCGCAACCAGTCGAATTTCACGATGAATGCGACGATAAATATGCGTCCTGAAGCAGCTCGCTCCGGTGAAGATTTCAGGCAAACGCGCGGCGGACACGGGAAAACTCAGCGGACCAGGTAAAGCCGTTACCGCCTTTTCAGCAGCGGCAGTATGAAGGGTGGTTCGCAGATGAGGCGCCAATCATGAAAAGCAAGAACAAGCCGTGGCAACGGCGCGCAGACCCAGCCGCCGATGAACGCGGGCCGGAGCGGCGCATCACGGCCTGCCCCGGTACTGTCGGGGGTTAATGTGCTTCCCGGCATTATACGCTGCTTTTCAGCAATATTGTCACAAACTATATCGCCTTACGCGCGTTGCCTCCTGTATTATACAGCAAACCGCTTGCATTGCAATCGCCGGAGTAATTTATCAAATTACAAGTAATCTGTCGAATTACATGGACAATCGCGAGTAGCACCGTGGATTCGGCGGGACACCCGTGTTTATGTTGCCGCCGGCAGGGTCACGGTGAAGGTGCTGCCCTGGCCGGGCGTGCTGTCCACCGTGATGCGGCCATCCATGGCGTCCACCAGCAGTTTCGTAAGGTAGAGGCCCAGTCCGAGACCTTCGGCGCGACGACGTTGGGCGCGGTAGAAGCGCTCGAAGAGGTGGGGAAGGTCGGCTGTGGCGATACCCTGGCCCTGGTCGGCTACGGCGATGGCGACGGCGCCATTTGCCGGCGCGGCGGAGACGCGTACCGGACCCGTGGAATATTTCAACGCGTTGGAGAGCAAATGGGTGAGGACGCGGTCCAGCGCGCCGGGGTCGGCGGCGACCGGGGGCAGGTTCTCCGGCAGCGCCAGCGTCACCCGCGCGGCGTCCAGCACCGCACTCGATCGCGCGAGAAGATCCGTGAGGAACGCCGGCAATGCCACGGGACGGATTGCCAGCGTCACCTGCTCGCCGGTCAGGCGCGTGAGTTCCGTCAGGTTATCCACCACCAGATTCAGGCGATGGAGCGCACGCCGCAGTGCGTCCAGCGTGGGCCGCGACGCGTCGCTGTCGTCCAGCGCGTCAGTGAGAAGTTCCAGGTAGCCGCTGATGATCGTCGCGGGCGCGCGCAGATCATGCGCCACCATGTAGAGCAAGCGCCGTTCCCGCTCCTGCAGTTCGCGCAGCGCGGAGATGTCCTGCAGTGCCACCACCGCCCCGGTGATGCGTCCGGCGGCATCGCGCAGCGGAGAGGCGCTGTTGAGCACGGCGCCGCGCGTGCCATCAATGCGCTGGATGGTGATGACTTCGTTTAACGACACCTCGCCACGCAGCAGCGCGCGGGAAGACGCCCACTCCTCAGGCGCGATCACCTCGCCGCTATCCGCCCACCAGCCGCGGTAGGCGCGCGTGCCTTCGATGTCCTCCGGCAGCGGCAGTTCGTTCGCCGCGCCCCGCCAGATGGCGTTGAAGCGCGCGTTGACCCGCGTGACCCGCCCGTCGGCATCCAGCACCGATACCCCGACCGGCAACGTATCCAGCACCGTCTCCAGCAGGCGCTCGCGACCGCGCAGTTCCTGCTCATGACGGATACGCGTCATCGCCATCGCCACCTGGTCCGTCATCGCTTTCATCAGCGCCAGGTCGTCCGCGCTGAACGTGTCGCGCGTCTTCGTGCCGAAGGAGAGGGTGCCGATGACCGGGCCGCCCGGACCGAGCAGCGGGTGACAGGCATAGGCGCGCACGCCGTAGGATTTCACCAGTTCGGTGCGCGGGTCGGGAGTTTCCCGCACGTATTCGGCGACGATGCGGCAGCCGTCGCGCGCGGCACAGCCGCACACCGCCACGCCGTAATCCAGCCACTCGATCTTCCTCGCCTCGTCCGGCGAAATGCCGGCGCAAGCGTTCAGGCGCAGGCGGCCGGCATCGGGTTCGACGAGGAAGTTGAAGAAAAACTGGCAGTCCAGCTCCGCCATCACCCGCCGGCAGAGCGATTCCACTTCCGCCTGCGGGTTGGTGCTTTGCAGCAGTTGTTCGGCGGAACTCGCCAGCAGCTCGAAATGGCGCAGACTGCGCTCCAGATCGGACTCCGCCCGCCGGTGCTTCCGCTGCACCGCCGTCGCTTCCAGCGTCCGGCGCAGCGCCGGCGCCAGTCGCACCAGCCGTTCCTTCACGATAAAATCCCACGCGCCGGCGCGCATCGCCTCCACAATGAAGGATTCGTCCCTGACGCCGCTGACGATGAGCACCGGCAGGTCGGGGTCCACCTCGTGGGCCACGCGCAGCGCCGCCAGCCCGTCAAAACGCGGCAGGCGGTCATCAGAGATGACGGCATCCCAGGGGCCGAGCGCGAGCGCGTCGCGCACTTCCGCTTCGGTGGTGACGCGCTCCATGTCCGGGGCGAAGCCGCCGTCGGCCAGCGCGCGTTCCAACAACAGGGCGTCATCGGCATTATCTTCAATGAGCAGCAGGCGCAGCGGTGTCATGGCAAGACTTTCACCGGTTACGCGTCATGCGCGCAGGGCGTATCCTTCGGAGGCAGTTCATTCAGCACCATCCAGTAGACGCCCAGTTGTCGCACGGCATTGGTAAACTGGTCAAAATCCACTGGTTTGCGGATGTAGCTATTGGCGCCGAGGTCGTAGCCGCGCAGCAGGTCCTGTTCTTCGCGCGAGGAAGTGAGGATCACCACCGGCAGCCGGCGGGTGCGCGGGGTCGCGCGCAGGCGCTCCAACACCTCCAGGCCGGAGATTTTGGGCAGCTTCAGATCCAACAGGATGATGCAGGGAATGCGACAGGGATCGCGGTCGGCGTATTGCCCCTCGCAGAAGAGCCAGTCCAGCGCTTCTTTCCCGTCACGCGCCACGACCAGCTCGTTCGCGACATTGCACTCCTTCAGCGCCAGCCGCGTCAGTTCTTCATCATCGCGGTTGTCTTCCACCAGCAGGATAATGGGCGTGCTCATGCTGCCTCCTCCACCATCTCTCCGACCGTGAAATAAAACGTCGCGCCTTTGCCTTCCGCGCCTTCCGCCCACACCCGGCCACCGTGGCGGGCGATGATGCGCTGCACGATGGCGAGGCCGATACCGGTGCCGGAGAACTCCTCCTCGCTATGCAGGCGCTGAAACGGCGTGAACAGCTTGTCGGCGAAGGCCATATCAAAGCCGGCGCCATTATCACGGATATAATACACGGTTTGCCCGGCCTCTTCCAGCGTGCCCATTTCGATGCGGGCGTCCGCGCGCCCCCCGGTAAATTTCCACGCATTGCCCAGCAGGTTCTCCAGCACGATGCGCAGCAGGTTCGCATCGCCGACGGCCGTCATCTCCGGCGCGATGATCACCGTCACCGCGCGCTCCGGCTCCGCCTGGCGCAACTCGGCGAGCACCTCGGCCGCCAGCGCGCTCACATCCACCGGAGCCGGCTGCATCTCCCGCCGGCCGATCCGCGACAGGTTCAGCATGTCGTCAATGAGCCGTCCCATGCGCTGGGCCGCGACGCGCACGCGCCGCAGATAGTCCCGCGCCGTCTCATCGAGTTGCCCGCTATATTCCGCCAGCAGAATCTTGCTGAAGCCGTCAATGCCGCGCAGCGGCGCGCGCAGGTCATGGGAGACGGAGTAGCTGAAGGCTTCCAACTCCTTGTTGGTGACCGATAATTGCTCGACATTACGCCGCAGAGCGGTATTGAGCCGCGTGATCTCCTCCTCGGCCTGTTTCCGCGCCGTGATGTCGCGAATGCTGGCCATTACCAGTAAGCCTTCGGGGGTGGTGAAGGGACTCAAGCTGATTTCCACCGGCACCTCGCGCCCATCTTTGCAGCGGAGATACAAATCCAGCCCCACGCCCATGGGACGCGTGCGCGGAGCCGTCATATATCCGGCGCGGTGCTGGACGTGTACCGGCCGAAACCGTTCGGGAATGAGCATTTCGACCGGCTTGCCCAGAATGTCGTCACGCTGGTATCCCGTCAAGCGTTCCAACTGCGAATTCACCAGGGTGATGACGCCGGACGCATCCACGATGACGATGCCGTCAGGCGCCGATTCCAACAACCCCTCAAACCGGGCCAGCGCGGCCTGCAACTGCGCGGTGCGCTCCTGAACGCGCTGCTCCAGGCTGGCGGTGAGCTGTTCCAACTCCTGCTGCGCGGTTTTCACATCCTCAATGTCCGTAGCGGTGCCGTACCATTTAACGATGCGCCCCTTCGCATTACGGACGGGCACGCCGCGGCTCAGATGCCAGCGATACCCGCCGGACGCCATGCGCACGCGGTGCTCAATCTGGTATGTCTCGCCGGTGGCCAACGCGCGCTGCCAGGCTTCCACCGTCGCCTCCAGGTCATCGGGATGCAGCACTGGTCCCCATTCATAACTGTCACGTTCGGTAGGCGTGATGCCGGCGTATTCCTGGCGGCGCTGGTTGTAATAATCTACCCGCCCATCCGGTTCGGCGGTCCACACGAGCTGCGGCATCGCGTCCGCGAGCTGCCGGAAACGCGCCTCACTCTCGCGCAGCGCCTCTTCGGCCTGCTTGCGCTCGGTGATATCCAGTACCATGCCCAGCGACCGGATGACGCTCCCGTCGGCGGCGCGTTCGTGCCGGCACTTTTCCTGGACATACCGAATTTCGCCGGTATCCTTGCGGACGACGCGGTGTTCAATCTCGTATCCATCCAGGCCTTCCCGCACCGAGTCGGTATAGGCGGCATCCACGGCGGCCCGATCGTCGGGATGTATGCGCGCCAGGAATGCCTCATAGGTGGCGCTGAACTCCTGAGGCCGCAGGCCGAAGATGCGGTACACCTCGTCGGACCACGTCAACCGATTGGCCGCCAGATCCAGTTCCCAACTGCCCAGGTGCGCGATCTCCTGCGCGCGTTTCAATCGTTTCTCGCTCTCGCGCAGCGCCTCTTCAATGTGGCGCTCACGCGTGACGTCCCGGAAGAGGATGGCGAATTTGCCGGGTTCCGGCCGATAACAATAGACATCGTAGTAGCGGTCGGTGTCGCGGTTATAATCCGTGAAGCGCACCGGTTCGCCGGTCAGCGCCACCGTCCCGTAGCGTTCGACCCACGAGGATTCCACCTGTGGCAGCACCTCGGTGATCGGCATGCCGACGACGTCGCGGGTGAGCCCCGTCTGGCCGCAGAACGCGTCGTTGATCTCCATAAAGCGGAAGTTGACGGGACGGCCCGCCGCGTCGAAGATCGCCTCCCCCAGCGCGAACGCTTCCGTCATATTGGTGAACAGCGCGCGATACCGCGCCTCGCTTGCGCGCAGGGCATCTTCCGCCCGTCGGGCGGCGGCCACCTGCTCGCGACAGCGCGTCAGGTCGGCCAGCACGGCCTCGCGCAGCCGTACCAGCAGCGCATCCGGGGGTAGCTCGGGGTCTATCGCCACGCCCATGTCCGCCAACTGGCGGGCGCACTCGCGCAGGCGCGCCGTCAGCGCGGCCGCATCGTCGGGGAATGTCGCCATGGTGTTCGCGCTCCTTGACCGACACCTTTCGGCACATCGCGAGGGAATCCTGTCACGTTTGACGACGTTCCCTACACGCCCGGCCTCCCTGTCGCGCAGGGAGGCCGCGGCAATGCGTCAGTGGCTGGTTTCCGTCGAGGTGGGCAGCGCGGGTGTCGGCGCGGGGCGGCGGCGCAGCAGGGCGATCAAGTTGATGGCCAGCAACACCACGACCAGGATGATGCCCGCGATGACGAACTTCATGGGGATGGTGTAGCGGTTCTGCTCCTGCTCGATGAGTTTCCGGCGCACTTCGGGGTCCACGGTGGTGAAGGCGAAGACATTGCCTTCACGAGTGAAGACCGCCACCTGCGCGCCGAGTTTGCTGAGCGTCTCCGGCAGCGGCAGCGCGCGCGCCAACCGGGAGAAGGCGGCGTCGCTGGCGCCGATGACGCTGTAGAGTACGCCCTGTTTCTTCCAGTCGGTTTCCGACGCCTGCAGGATAGCCGGCTCTTTCCAGCTTCCAGGTACCGCGCCGATCTTTTGCTTCGTGGTGTAGCCGTCACCCGACGGCGTGATATAGAGGAACTTCTTCACCTCGTTGAAGCGCCGGGCGTCGTCGCGCAGGCCCATCATGATAACGACCTGGCCTTTGGATTTTCCCGGCAGGCTGTCGCCCATCACCACGTCCCAGCGCAGCGGCACGCGATTCGTCTGCCCGGCGCGGACGGCGATGGAGGCGGCGGCGCTGAGCATGGCGTCGCTGGGGCGTTCCGGCAGCCACAGGGTGATGGGCGTCGCCGGCCGGCCCATATTGTTCAGCGTGTAGGGGAAGTTGGTCAGCGCCGGATACCCCGGCACCTTTCCGGGCATGAGCATGACGTGCGAATGGCCCTCGATGACCGTCCACGCCACCTCGTCGTATTTCTTCGAGCAGTCGAGGGTGCCCAGGTCATGGAAGGCGTAGAGGCCGATGGTCCATTGGTCGGCGTCGAGTTCCTGCACCGGCATGGGGATCGTGATGATACCCCCCCTGGGCGTTGGCGGCGTTCAGCGGGGCGCTGCCGACTTTACGGCCATTCACGGTGACGGTGAGCAGCGAACGGCGCGGATTCAGCGTGGCCGAGTGGCGGAAGTAGATTTTCAGGAAAGACTCGCGTCCGATGAGTTCGCGCACCGGCCGGGGCAGCGTGAGGGATGTGCTCTGGTGGAAGGCGCCGTTGAGGGAGATTTTCGGCGCGCCCAGGGTGGCGAAGGTGAAATAATTCGCCTTGTGCGTGACCACGGGCCGCGATGCGATCTCCTGACCGGCGGGAACGGCTACCTCCTGCAGGTGCAGTTGCTCCACCGCTTCCGGATTGGCGACTAACCGGGCGGCTTTATGCACGCCTTCATCATCCTGGCCGCTGATGACCAACCGAATGGCGCCGTCGCTGCCGCGCGAGGACAGCCAGCCGGCGCCGGGTTTCGAGGCGTCGTCGGGCAAACTGGCGGGGATGAGGTCAGGCCATTGATCATAACGGCCGAAGACTACGGCGTTGCCGGCGCGGGGCAGGTGGGTGGTGACGAAGGGTGTGATGCGCGCGAGCGGCTCGCGCAGGCCCCAGTCGGACGCCGTCTCCAGCATGGTGCGCACGTCGCGCGGGGTGGGATTCGGCGGCAACACCCAGGCACCGTTGGCGCTCTCGTCCGCCAGGTAGTCCAGCGGTGGGAACGGATAGCAATTCAGCGGATACTGCGGCAGCGAGGCGCGGGTAATCCCCAGCGTCGAGGTTTTCGCCAGCCGTACCCAGTTGGCGTCGTTGTCCACGTCGCGGCAGAGGCCCTCAATGCTGCGCTGGCGGGTGACGACGCGAATCTCGTTGAAGCCGGGGCGCAACAGGCCGCGCGGGATGGCGACATCCCACATGACCAGCCCTTTGGACAGGCCGGCGAAGGCGCGGGCGGCGACGGGAACCGCATTCACGTAGACCGCCATGCTCGCCTGGTGGATAAGGATCGTTTCGGAATAGGTATAGTGCAGGTGAAGGACGGGGTTTTCCGTCAGGCGCACGCCAGGCAGCAGCTTGAACCAGTAGGAGCGCTGGTTGATGGGATCGGTCAGCGCCTGTTCCTCGCGGAAAATCGGCACCTCATAGTGAAGGGTATTCGACTGCGCGAACGCGCCAGCGAGTGAGAGCAGAGTGAGCGCCAGAAACAGCGCGGCGCGCAACCTGATGAAACAATACTGTGACATACGGCCTCCTTGTCGGTTGGCTACCCCAAAAGTAGGCGCTTTTCGCGAAAAAGTCAAGGCCTCGCCAATTAAGTTTACCATTTTTGTCACCTTTAGCCGGTCGCCACGCGCCGTTCGACGCTTGACAACCTCGCGCGCATTTGCTACAAGATGGGCGGTGAAACATCACTGCGCACTGCAATCCATAGCTGAGGCGGGATTCCGCATATCGGGGCTGGCTTCACGCGAGCAACTCAGGAGTCTGCTCGTGTGGGATAGCACGCTACGCTGCGTGCCATCACCATAATACAACCGCCAGCGCCCGCGTCGCCACTATCGGTACGCGGGCGTTGTGTTATCGGACGGACAAAGAAAGGGGAAACGCTTTCGAATCGGAGAGAGGTAGGGTACGAGGGATGTCGGACGAAGTGCTGGTGCTCAATCACAATTACCAACCGCTGAACATCACCAGTCGGCGACGAGCGGCGGTGTTGCTGTTTCTCGGCAAGGCGCACCTGGTCGAGGGCGGCGAGTCGCCGTCGGTGGTGCGGCTGAATCACTTCGTCCGCCGGCCGATGCCGATCCTGCGTCCCACGCGCAAGGCGATCTTCACGCGGGACGGGCATCGCTGCGTCTACTGCGGGGCCGCGCACCTGCCGCTCACCATTGACCACGTGGTGCCGCGCGTGCGCGGTGGGCGCGACGAGTGGGATAACCTCGTCTGCTGCTGCACCTACTGCAACAACAAGAAGGACGACCGCACGCCGGAAGAGGCGGGGTTGTTGCTGCAGGCGCCGCCGCGCCGACCCAAGTGCCTGCCCTACATCAGCTACCACAAATTCGTCACCGCGCTTCGCAACCCGCGCTGGCAGGACTACCTGGCACCCTACGCGGGCAGCCTGGCGTCGTAACGGTGGGGCGGGCTCTCCAACGCGCGAGGGGCAGGCCATGCGGCCTGCCCCTCGCGCGTTGCGTATCTGATGGCGGTTACTTCGCGGTCAACTGGCCCATGGCGTAGCGCAGTAGCGCGACGCGAGCGGCGAAGACGACGTCGGGCAGCGGGCTGTGGAAGCGCTGGCGAATCATCTCGCGCACGGACTGGGTGTTGAGCATGCCGTATTTCGGCATCGCCTTGATGGCGGCGGCTTTCACGGCGGGGTCAATGACCGCGACCGGTTTGGCTACGGGTTTCTCCGCGTCGCCTTCGGCATCGGGCGGGGGCGGGCCAGCCTCGGTCGCCGGGGCTTCGCCGGCCAGGTTGGCGACCACCGCGCGCAGGTATTTCATCGCCGGGCCGTAGCGACGCGTCGCCAACAGGTCAATGGCAGCCACGCGCACGCTCATCGGTGTCTCCTCGCTCTGCGCCAGCGCGTACAGGGTACGGTTCGCCTGCACCGTGGACAGCGCGCGCAGGCAGGTGAAGGCGGTCAGTTGCTCCGCTTCATTGCCCACCAGCGCGGCGGTAAGGTACTCCGTGCTCTCCTCGGAGGGCAGCTCGGCCAGCACGGTGAGCACCAGCGGGTAGTAGTCTTTCGTTTTCTTGCTCGCCATGTCGGCGAGGATATTCCAGCCGGACGGATCGCCGAGTACGCCGAGCACCAGCGCGGCTTTTTCCTTCGCGCCGGCCAGTGGGAAATTGAGCTGCGGGGTGAAGCGCGCGCGCACCTGCTTGGCGGCGCCGAGTTTGCCCAGCGCGCGGGCCAGCGCCACGCTCTTCGCGTCGTTGGCGGTGTCGAAAAGGCCAAGGAGTTCCGGGACCACGCGCTTATCGCCGATATCGCCGAGGGCGTCAATGGCGGCGATGACCACCGCTTCGTCCTCGCTGTAGATGGAGAGGCGCAGCATATTCAGCGCCGACGCGTCGCGAATCTGGCCGAGGAAGCGGATGCCGGCCACGAACTCGGCGGAGGGCAGGCCGCTGCCGCC
>JAKIYB010000520.1 GCA_022708765.1 Armatimonadota bacterium
CGTCAGTGTGAAATTCGGCGAGACGCCGTTGGACAAGGTGAAGGGCTGGACGCTGCGATGGCCGCTGCCCGCCGCTGCCCATTTCCCGCGCGTCTTCTACTCGCCGGAGAGCCTGGCGCGCATGAAAGAGGCATTTCCAGGCCTCTCCGATGAGGTGAAGAAGCTGCTGCGGTCGGATATGGAAGCGTTTGCCTTCCTCACCGGCGACCAGGCGCAGTTGAAACAGGCGTATACCGGGCATCTCGCGAGTTTGCGCACTTCCGCGTATGACTTCCTGGACGGTGGGCACAATACGATGAATACCTACACCCACCGCTTCCAGGAGATTCTGCGCGGCTCCGCGCGGGCGCTGGACATCGCGCTGTCATGCCCGAACCTGACACCGGAGGAGCGGGAACGGGCGCTGGCGGTGGTCGCTTTTCTCGCGTACAAGCAATCCGACCCTGATTACTGGCCCTACCGCGCCTACGGCGGTGGGCCGTCAAACCCGAATATGATGAGCATCGCCTGCAGCGCGCTGGCGACTGGCAGCGCCATGCTCGCCGGGCATCCGCAACAGCGCGACTGGCTGGAGCTCTGTCGGCGGCTGGTGAGCGCCGACATCATGAGCTCCATCAGTAAAGATGGCGCCTGGCTGGAAAGCCCCGGCTACCAGGGCGCGGGCAACACCCCCATCAACGAGACGGTATTGATTCTGCGCAACGCGGGCGTCGTGAACCTCACCGCTGATCCCGTTTATGGCAAGCGCCTGCAGGATGTTTCTACCTACTTCGCCAACCTGCTCACCCCGCCGGACCCGCGCTTCAACGGGCAGCGCAAACCGATGGCGCTGGGTGATAATACCCCCTTCTGGAACAACCATTACGCCTATATCGCGCATGGTGGGCGCGACGCATTCCCCACGCAGGCGGGCAACGCCATCTGGGCCTGGCAGCAGATGGGACAGCCTATCGGCAGCGTAGGACTGATGCTGCTGCAGGAGCACGTGCTGGATGGTAGCCTGCAACCGGTGCCCATCAGCGGGAAAAGCGTGGCGATTGACGGTTTCGGCGTTATGCTGCGCCACGGCTTCGACACGCCGGCGGAAAGCTTCCTCACCTACCGGCATAACGATTTCGGCTACGGCCATTACGATGAAGATCAGGGCAGCTTCTCCTGGTTTGCCAAGGGCATGCCACTCTGCACGGACTGGATTGACTACAGCTTCCAGGAAGCTGAATATCACAATCGCGTAACCTACGAGCAGGGGGAGCCGGCCTGGCTTCTGGCGCCGCTGGATCAGACGGTCTTCACTCCGGAGGCGGACTACGTGCGCGGGCATGACGCCGATCCGATGCGCTGGCAGCGACAGCTCCTCTTCGTGAAGGACGCTAAAAATCCCGGCGATGCCACCTACCTGGTGGTGCGCGACCTCATACGCACCGACGCCCCCACCACCTGGAATGTCTGGACGCTGGCCGTGCACGGCAGCGAGAAGGTGGAGGGGAACGTCGCCCACTTCACCGGCCAGTACGGAGTGGACCTGGCGATCACCTTCACCCGCCCGCTGGCGAAACCGCTCACCACACTGCTGAAACAGCACACCACGCGCAGCTACATCACCATGAAGCAGGATATGACCCGTGTGCAAGCGAGCGCCGACAAGGGCGGTGACTATGGCGTCGTCCTTTACCCGACGCGCCGCGGGAAGGACGCGGAACCGACCGTACGCGAACTGCCGAGTGGCGTCGTAGAGGTGCGCTGGAACGACGCGCGCCGCCACCTCATCTTCCTCTTTCCCGATGTCCGCGAGGTGACGGAAGCCGGCATTACCCTCAAAGGCCGCGCCGCCATCGCGAAAATTGAGAATGGGAAGACGACGCTGGTGCCGTTGGAGTGCGAGATCTTTACGACGAAATAATCATGTTAACGACTGACTCGTTTTGCTGGCAAGGAGTCATCCCCACTGGTCGGACGTCCCTGATTGCGGTACAATGCGCGGGGACGCCTCCGAGTCGCCAATACCCAGTGAACGGATACTTTGCGCCGGGATGAATCAACGCGATCACAGTCTCGATTTCCTCAAGGGCATCGGCTGCATGCTGATGGTCTTCTCGCATTCCTACGTGGTGAGCAATACCTCGCTCTTGTTCATCATGGCGAGTATCGGCGCATTCATGGGGCGCCTGGCGCCCATTCTTTTCTTCTCCGTCTCTGGCGTGGTGAACGCGCTGCAGGCCAAACGCCGCCCGCTACGCTACTTCGCCGTCTTCGCGGGGCTTTTCGCGATCCTCGGGCTGATTTATAACGCCTACTGGCGTCCGGATTTCGGGACAGGCATCGAGAGCGACATTCCGCAAATCGTGGCGATGACCATCCTCGCCACCGTCATCGTAGAGAAGACCTTTAAAAATCCCACGGTGGGCTACGCGCTGGTAGCCGGCGTGCTCGCTCTGTTGCATTTCATCGTCGGGCCACTCGTGCCGGCATTTCCGGGGCGGCAGTTCCTCTTCGTCCCGCTGGAGGGTCCCGGCGTCTTCCCACTCACCCCTTGGCTCATCTTCCCGATGCTCGGGAATATCGCGTATCGGCTGGCGGACACCACCATTCGCCGCATCGCGTATGGCCTTTCGGGTCTTCTCGTCGCGGCGCTGGTTATCAGCTACTTCATGTTACCGAGCACGGTCTACAAGCCGTTCTGGACGGACAAATACGCGATGACCCTCGGGTATTTCGTCCTATCCGTCACGCTGCTCTACGTGATTTACGCTTTCATGCGCGGGGCGGGGACGAAGCTCATCCACCCGCTGGTGACATACATCGGGCGTAACTCCTTCCCTTTCATGTTCATTCACATCATCTGGATTCGCCTGTTTAAGTATCTGGATGTGACCAACCCGCTCATTGTCTGGCCGATGGTGCTGGTGCTCACCGTGCCGACGATCATGCTCTTCGATCGCCTGCAGAAGGAGCGCGTGGAGCGTCTCTTCCTCTCGCCTGTCGCCTGGGTCATCTACGCTGTTGCGCTGGCGGTGCAGATCGTCTACATCCACGATTATAGCTTCCTGCTCTATGTCCTCGGCCTGGTCTTCGCGTATGAATACCGTCCGCTAGCCCAGGCGCTGAAGGCCTACTTCACCCCGAAATCCCAGGACCAGGCGCCCGTGCCGCAACAACCCACGTCGGCGTAAACTTTGCATTGGGATCGCCCGCACTCTGTGATTCGGCTCATGGCAGGGAATTTTGTCCCCGCGTTGAACTCCCTTCTCAGGCCGTGATGACGAGGGAGGATTGGGCATGGGCGCATGGCTGGGCTTGTCGTGGTTGGACTGGGGGGTGGTGACGCTCTATTTCGTCG
>JAKIYB010000521.1 GCA_022708765.1 Armatimonadota bacterium
CGGCAGACGCCGGTGTCGAGATGGATGATGGCGCAAAAAAGCGTGGCGAACATGCTGGAGTCGTTGTCACGCGCCAGTTCGTTGTTCAACCGCGCCAGCGTGGTGCCCGGCGCGTGTTCCTCGCGCCAGAGCGCTTTTAAAAACGTGCGCGTGACCGCCATGAAGAGCGCCGCCGGCACCCCTTTGCCGGAGACATCGCCGATCACTACGCCCAGGTGCTCATCATCAATCATGAAAAAGTCGTAGAAATCGCCGCCGATTTCGCGGGCGGGCTCCAGCAGCGCGTATAGGTCGAAATCGTCGCGATCTGGAAAGGGTGGGAAGGTTTTCGGCACCAGGCTCATCTGGATCGTCCGTGCGATTTGCAATTCGCTCTCAATGCGCTCCTTGGCGGCGGTGGTCTGTTGTAGCTCCTGAGTGTAGGCACGCAGTTCCGTGCGCATCGTCTCAAACGCGGTGGCCAGATGCGCGACCTCGTCATCCCCCGGAATCGTCGGCATCGGCGTGTCCAGGTCGCCGGCGCCAAGGGTGCGGGTCGCGGCTTCCAGTTTCGCCAGCGACGCGGTAATCGAGCGGGCGATGAGCAGGCTTAACAGCAGCAGCAGCGCGAAACCCAGCACCCCCGCCTCTAACTCGGCCTTGCTGAGCGTGACCACCTTCGCCATTAACTCCTTCTGTGAAAAGACCAGCGCCAGTGACCATCCCGTGGACGGCACCGGCGTATACGCCAGCCAGCTTGGTTGGTTGTTCGCGATGCCTATCATTTTCAAGAAGCCGGATTGCCGGCGGAGCATCTGCCGGCCGACATTGCGCAGCAGGGTGCTGTCCTTCGCCTCCGCGATGCTGAAGAGCGTCTCATTCATGATGAAGCCCGGCCGCAGCGTGTGGCAGATGAAGGTGCCGTTGGCGGAGACAAGGAAGGCATACCCGCCCTGCCCCAACTGCAGTTCGTTCAGGAGCGCGGTTAACCAGGTCAGCGACACGTCACAGGTTACCACCCCGAGAAAGCGGTCCCGATCGTGGCTCGCATACACTGGGACCGAGTAGGTTACCATCAACACGCCGCCGCCGTCTTCGTCGTAGTAGGGCTCGCTCCACACTGGGCGCTGCAGATCGCGGGGCAGGGTGTACCAGTCGAAAGTTTGGTAGCCATATCCCGGATCGCCCAGATCGCTCTCCAGCAATTGGTCACCTTTGCGGTAGACGTAAGGGACATGGTAGCCGTTTTTTGTGAACTCGCTCTCAACAAGGGCGGCACAAGACCCGAACGCTTCGGGATTCTTCTTCACGAAGCTGCGGAGCAGGCTGTAGATTTCCTTTTCCGTCGTATGCGGATTTAATTCGAGAATCGTTCCCAGCGAGCCGCCGATCTTCTCCACCGCCTGCTCGACGGTTTCAATGCGGTTGGCGGTGGCGTTGGCCAGGTAGCCCGCTTTGTTCCGCATCTCCGTCTCCAGCAGCGCGCGCGCGGTCTGATAACTCATGCCGATGATGGCGCCCAACACGACTCCGCCGCCGATGAGCAACAACAGCACCATGCGCGTGGCAATGCGCTGATTACGGAGCATGGCTTACCCCCTTGCAGAATGCCGGGTAGTCCGGGACGCGTCTCACCTGCAGTTGGCTCGCTACCAGCGACACCGCCCGCTGAAAGTCGCCGCGCGAAAGTATGCCCGGCGACCAACTGCTCGTGTTGGCGGGAAGGATGGCGGGGAGAATCGTTCGCAGCATCCACGTCTGATGCGCGCGATTGGTCGGGACATGCGCGCGCCGCGCGTATTTCATGACGATGTCGAGCGCCTCCTGCTGGTGCGTGTTGGCATATCGCCACCCCTCCAACGAGGCTTCGCCGATGGCTGTGCACATCTGCGGGTTGTCGCGGTACGTTTGCTCCAGGCCGTAGATGCCGTCTTCGGGGATGCCGCAGCCGTAATCGCGCAGGAAGAAAGCAGTGATTTCGTCAGGGTTGACGCCCGCCTGATACAGCATGTGGTATTCGTTGTAATACATGGCGCTGCAGGCATCAACGCCGTGGTGCAGGAAAAGGTTGACGGAATAGTTCTGCGTGTAAATGTGCGGAGAGATCTTTTTACTGTTGAATAAGCCAATAAAAGGAGCGCGAAAATCGCCTCCCCAGATGCTGACCGGGCGCCTGTTCAGATGTTCCAGCCTGGTGATGCCGCGGTCGCGCCAGGCGACAACCATCAGCGTGGACTGGTTGACGATTTGCGCGCAGTTGATTAACGGAGCGCCTTGCCCGCGCGCGACGAGGGCTGAGGAGAGAAACATCGTGGTGAAAGTAACGCGTCCGTCGCGTAAATCGGCAAGCGGATTCTTGTCCGGCCCGCCATGCTCAATGCGCACGTCCAGCCCGCGTTGGCGATAGAAACCTTTGTCGAGGGCGACATAATAACCGGCGAACTGCGCCTGGGGCGTCCATTGCATCATCAGCGTGATGGGGCGTGACTGCCCCTGCGCGGATGCCGGCAGGACGGCGAATTGGCAGAGCGCCATTGTTAAAAGGATGATTATCCGATGCCATGTGAGCCGTTGCATGGTTCGCCTTCCTGACCGAGACGCATCACCAGCGTGAGGATGTTTCGATCGTCCACGCGCTGGTATTGCACCTCATCAATCACCTTGCGGATGAAGTAGATGCCCAGGCCGCCAACCTTCCGGTCGGCCAGCGCTGCGTGAATGTCCGGCTCGTCGGCAGCCAGCGGGTTGAAAGGTACGCCGTTGTCGGTGAGTGCGATGCGGAAACTACCTGCAGCCGCGTGCAGGCGCACCGTGACCTCACCCGGAGTTGCGGGATACGCATAGCGGCAGATATTCACCACCACCTCCTCAACCGCCAGTTCCAGGTGCGGCAGGCGCGTCGCGGGCACGCCGGCGTCCTGACCTCGCGCGCGGACATAGGCAATAATACGCGGGCAGGCGTCGAGCGTCGCCGGGAATATCGCGGTTTCCGCGAATGCGGCCACAGCACTACTCCTCGGGGTGAAAGTCGGCTGCCGCGGTGTAAACCGGCAGCACCTGATCGAAACCGGCGAGAGCGAAGACATCCGCGACCATGCCGGATAACCCGCACAGGCCGAAGGCTTTGCTGGAAGCAGCCGCTTGCTTGGCGAGCACCAGCACGCTGCGCAGGCCGGCGCTGCTGATGTAGTCAATCCGCGCGCAATCGAGCAGCAGACCCGGGGTGTCGCTCGCGAGCAGTTCCATGCATTGCTTCTCAAAGTCCGCGGCGGTGGTCGTGTCAATGCGACCCGTGACGGCGGCAATCGTGTGAGTCGGTTCACGAAGTACGGTCAGTTCCACGGGATGCTCCTTTAT
>JAKIYB010000522.1 GCA_022708765.1 Armatimonadota bacterium
GACTTTTCCTTCGATCGCATATAGACGGGGAAGAACAAGGCAATCAACCCCGGCACAATCATCACCGCCGCGAGAATATTGCCGGTGAGTGCCAGCCCGTACCCGCGCAGGTGGTCCTTCTCCCGGTTGATGCGCTTGAGCGCCATCCAGCCGAGCAGCAACCCCGGCAGCGACAGCAACCCGCTCGTTGGCACACTGAGCAGCCCGAGCACAAACGTGGCGACCGCCAGCTTGCTGACCCGTGGAGCGGCTGCCGGATCCACATACACCGGCGTCGGAGGCACCAGCGACACCGGAGCGCAGTGCGCGCACTCCCGCGCGTCCTCACCGATCTCCACCCCGCATCGCTCGCAATTCGGCATGGCAAACCTTTTTCCCCGGGCGGGCGAGCGTCCCCGCGAGCCGACTCCGGGAGGAAGTCTAATCCGTCGTGCTCACGAGATAGTCATTCTATCGAACACGACAACCCATCACCGCCACCCGGCGTCGGCTCGTGAGGACACTCGCCCGCCCAGTAACCCTACGGCCCTAATGTCGTCGGCGGCGCCGAGAGTTTCGCGGCATGTCCGTCCGCATAGCCGACAATGCAGTCGCCGTCATGACGGCTGAAATCCAGGTCGCCGGGGCTGTGCAACTGATAATCAATTGCATCGCTGTCGCCAATGACGATGGTGTTGGCCGGATCGGTGATGTCGGCTTCTTTCTTACCGAATACCGCCGGGTTCGAGCCGTAATTCGGCGCGAGAGTGCTGCCCGCTAACGCGGCAGCCGGGCAGTGGAAGAGATGCGAACTCCCGGCGTATGTTTCGATCGCCACCGCCCAATCATCGCCCGCCGGCGGATAGAGGCCGTTGTTGTCCTGTACATACATCTGAATCGCCGTGGCGATCTGCCGCTGCTGGCTGAGGCAGGTGACGGCGCGCGCTTTCTCCCGCGCTTTGGCGAACACCGGGAAGAGAATCGAAGCCATAATCGGCAAGAGGAGCATGAAGCACGCGGAGGTGACAATACCGCCGATTGCCAGCCCCTTGCCTCCCAACTCCCGCGGATTCTGATTGATCTGGTTTAGCGCGATGATGCCGAGGATTAAACCCGGGAGCGTTGTGAGACAGGACAGGAAAATCCCCAGCAGTCCCAGCACCAGTGATGCCACAGCCAGCCCGCTCGTTTTCTGCTCGACGGGTTGCTCATACATCGGCGTCGGCGGCATCATCCCCGGCCCGGCCATCGGCGGCACCGCTGGCCGCGCCCCCTGCGCCGCCCCGCATGACGCGCACCGTTGCGCGCCCTCCGCCACTTCCGCGCCACATTTCAAGCAATTTGCCATGATGAACCTCCTTTGTTCTATGCAAAATGGGGACTGCAACTAATTTCCTGAAATCCCGGATGGTTTACGCCTTCTTTCCAAGTTATTGGGTATTCACCTGCTTCCGCATTTTACCGCTGAAGAAATTCGTTGCTGTCCCCATTTTTCGCTTACCGATACCGCGTTCGCGAAGGCCTTCCAACGCGTGTGGAAGGGAACTTGCATCCGCTCTGTTCTTCAATATGATGAATGAATCCTTCGTCGCCAAGTGGGCGGTCATGCAAGGTAGTCTGCCTGATTTGTTCTACCCAGGTAATATCTTCCAGGTGCATAAGCATGGCCGGCCAGCACTCGCTATCAATATGCTCGTGCCACCAACTCATATCAACAATATTGGTGGTGTCAGTTCCGGTGATATGCGCGGCTGCACTGGACCAGCGATACGCATCGGCACGCGACGCGATTCCCGCGCGAACGGGATTGCGTTCGACATAACACAGTGCGCGGATGAGGTGGGACGCATCAAGCGCGCTGGAGTAGAATCGTCCCTGCCAGAGATGTCCGCACTGCCGGTGTCGCTTGTTGAACGATTGCGTATACCGCGCATGCGTGAAACCCATCACCTGCGCCAGCGCTTCTTTGTGTAACGGAATCATTACGTGATGGACGTGATTCGACATCAGGCAGTAACTCAACATCTGCGCGCCATACTCACGCGCATGCTCGCGCAGATGAAAAAGATAGCACTCAAAATCCTCTTCCGTGAGAAATGTCGCTTGACGATTATTCCCGCGATGCGTTACATGATACGGCAATCCCGGCACAACAATTCGCGCGCTCCGTGCCATGCATTTTCCTCCACACTCCAAATAAATGGGGACTGCAACTAATTTCCTATACACGCAACCAGTATACGATTCCTTCTCAGGCCTGCGGATACCTGCCTGCCTCTCGCATGTAATCCCCGTGGAAATTCGTTGCTGTCCCCATTTATCGTGCAATCAATCGTGTATCAGTCGGTTACGCGGTCCTAACGCTCAGTGTCCAGGTGCAATCACTACCGCTATTGACGGCCTTGTCGTCAAGAAAATGCAGAACATTACTTTTGGAGCACTGGGAGTCTATTCGCTCGCAATGCGAATAATATGGGTTAACACTTCACACATGACAGAGTATGGTGCTACTTCAAAATGGGGACTGCAACGAATTTCCTCAGTGATGAAGTTCGCTCAATCCGGCAATACCTGCACGTTCATATCAGTTCCGTAACCGGTGCTGGATGTGGAAATTAGTTGCCGTCTCCATTTTACCGGTTTCTCACCCCCCAATCTTAATCTCCGCCGCGAACGCTTCCATCGCCTCCGCGCCGTCCAGTGCCGTCAGTTCCAGCGTGTAGTCGCGGCTTTCGCCGGGTTGCAGGATGACGAGGGTGCTGCGGGCGCGCTCTTTGTCGCGGCCTTCCACCAGGCAGTTGGCGGGTTCCAGGCCGAGAACGTAGTGGCCGAATCCCATCTGCTTCCACTGGATGAAGCGCGGCAGCGTCTTCTGGTGATAGCGCAAGCCGACGCCCAGGCCAAGTGCCGGGTTGAGCAGCGCCACGCGCACGTCGCCGGTGTTGTCGGCGGGGATGTCGTGGTAAAATGCCTGCTCCGCGTAGCCGGGGGTGGGTTCCTGGAAGCCCGCCCAACCGAGCAGGCCCTCAGAAGCGGCGGCGTCGCGCGGGGTCACCTGGCGGCTGTTCGTCACCAGCACGCTGTCGGGACCGAGCAGCGGCCAGCCGAAGTTGCAGTGATAGAGCATCATGTGCGGCGCCGGTTCGCCGCTGATGTTCTCCACGGTGTCCCGGATGAGGACGTTGGTGCCGCCGAGTTTGGCCGACAGCTTGCGCGTGAGGCGCAGCGGCGTGCCGAAGAGCACGCCTTCGGTGAGGGTGCCGGTGATGTGCATCCAGTAGTCGTCGCCTACCCATTCGCCCCAGTAGCCCAGTTCCTCGGCGGGCAGCGTCGAGACGCGGCCGTGC
>JAKIYB010000523.1 GCA_022708765.1 Armatimonadota bacterium
CGGCCTGCCGGGCGCGCCGGATGATATCGGCGGTTTGCTTCATTCAATGACCACCATCTGATGACACTGCACCGTGGGCACCGTCGCCTTCAGCATGCCGTCCTCCACCGTATACGGGAGATCGGTATTCTGCGGCGCGAGATAGACGCGCTTCGGCGCCTGCTGAACGCGTAACGCAATAATGATATCATGCACCGGTGTCAGGTCCTCCACCACCTCGATGCCCTGGCCGCGCTTCACCGGCACGCCGTAGACAAGGTGGACGATGGAGCGATCCTTCTCCGCTTGCCACATGACTGTCTGCACCCCCTGCGCCGGCAGGTTGGTGACAAGGGTCGGTTCGTCAAGCAACGTGCGGATGCCGTGCAAGATGATCTCGCGCAGGGGGTTCTGCCCCATCTTCGCGTACTGAGTGAAGGCCTCAAAGGCGAGGTAGACGGTGTTGGCGGTGCGTACCATCGCCGGCGCGGCGTCCTTCAGCGTGCAGGGGGCGTGCTGGTGCGAGCAGAAGTGCAGGTAGTCGCGATTGAAAAAGCTGTCCTGCCGATCAGCGAGTATTTCACCGGACGTGGCGACGATGTCATACATCTCGGTGTAAATGACGTGCGATGCCGGCGCCCAGGGGGCAAGGTCGAAACGCGGACACAGGTAAGTCGGATTGGATTCCGCCTTGCCAAGATATTTCACACCGAAATCGAGAACGAACTCCCCCTTGTCCGCATCCAGCACGCTGGTGCCGCTGGCGAAGATCTTTCCGCCAGCCCGCAGGTACGCCTGTAGCCTTGCCTTCAGCGCATCGTCCACCGGGATGGCGTCGGGAAGAATAACAACTTTGTACTTGCCGAAATCGCTCTCGGTATCAATGACATCGAAGAGGATGCCGCCTTCCTGCAGCGCGCGCACCGCGCCGGGGTCCACCAGACGGGCGAGACTGCCGGTGTCATGCAGGGAGGAGGTGCGCGTAAAGCCCTCAATGGAGAGCACGCCCACATCGGCCACGCTCGTCACCTTTTCGCACCACGGCTCTTTCGGTTCAATCTCCGTATATGCCTCGCCGATGAGCCGGTAGGTGGCTTCGTCCAGCTTGCCATAAGGATGCATCTGGTCGCCCACGCACATCTTCGCGCCGTTAGCCAGTGCCAGCGCGGCTTCGTAGCGCAGGGCGTTGGGGTGCTTGTAACCGCCGAACTCGCCCCAGAAGGTGTGAAACTTGCCGGTCATGCCCAGATAATCGCGGTCAAGGCCGTGGACGTAGCGGGCGGAAAGCGGGAAGTGGTCATACCCCCAGCCGCCGGTGGGCAATGACTCCAACTCAATATGGGTGTTCAGACAGGCCAGTTCACGGTCGCCGCGGATGACGTGGCCGTGGTTATGGAAGATGAGCGCCGCCGGGGTGATGGCGTGGATGGCGGCGTTGATGCGGCGGGCATAGTTCACGTAGGTTTCGCGCCCCAACTCCTGCTGTTTCGCCGCATCGCGGGGGTCCCAACCGCGGTTGATCATCTCGGCAATGCAAGTCTGGCAGCAGCAGGCTTTCGGGCCGACGATATCCAGCCAGAGACCATCGGGATTATACAGGTGGCAGACTTCCTCGGTCTGCGCGATGACGTTATCCAGATAGGGCGTGCGCAGGCAGATTTCGTGGTAGCCGGGTTGCATCCAGCCCACCCAGGAGGTGCTGCCGTCCGGCTGGCGCCGCAGCCACTCGGCATGCTTGCGCGCCAGCTTCTCGTCGAGACCAACGGAAATGTAAACAGGGCACTTCACGCCGATCTCATGGCACGCCTCGATCATCGCCCCAAGCAGGTCGAAGGTTAGCGTCGGGTGCATGGCACACCCCTCGATCTTCGTGGGGTAGTAGCTCCAGCCGTGATGGCACTTCCCAAAGATATTGATGGAATTCACGTGTCCGAGCTGCAGCATGCGCTGAAAGTGAGCTTTATCCCACTCCGAGCCAACACCGGGAATTGCTTCCGAGGTGTGGAAGTCGAGGTGGATTTGCCGGAAAGGCAGGTGAATCATTGATGTTGCTCCTATTCACTGTGTGGCTGTTTTCATTCCCGGAGGTTATTTCGGTAGGAGACGGGAGATACCTTCTTATGGTAGAAGGAATGAGTCACCGCAGAGAGCGCGGAATGTATGGAGAAAAAATTATCCACCGCTGACTCGATATTTCATCACCATGCGCACCGGGTTGTAGGAGAGTTTGGCTTTGCGCAGGCCGGGAACGCCCAGATCCTGCTCGCGGTTGACAAAGGGGGAGTCTACGGCATGGGCGAGGAACTCGCGATTAATGGCCTGATAAAGGCCGATTATCCCTGGTTTCGCCTTTTCGATATGAATGACGAAGGTATCGGTATTCAGGCGCTCACCCAGTGTGATGGCGATGAGGCGGCCGTCGAGTTCGATGGCGCCGCCGATGGCGCTCAAGGATTCAAAATGTTTGAGCATCTGGAAGACGGCGCACTGCTCCTGCAGCAGACCTTCGTTAGTCGCGCATTCCCGTTCCTCGCACCATTCATGCTGAAAGAGCAGGCTCTGACCGATCAACTCGGATGTCAACGGCACATAGCGCGCGCCAGGGAATTTCTTTTCAAACTGGCGCAGCAGATTCTTCTTATCGTGGTATTTGTCACCCTTCAACTCAACGAGTTCCGGAACGCTGTAGACATAGTCGGCGTTGTCGCGGTCCTCGACCACCATCACCGGCCATGATGCCCAATCTTCGCCGGCCAGGAAATCCTCGCCGACACGGTCTATCACCGGTGGAGCATCTTGCTCACGCAGATACTCAAATCCCGCCAGCACCGCCGCGCGCTTCTCGGTGGAAACCAGCGGCTGCAGCAGCGCCGGGTAGTCGTCGTGATCCGTCTTGCGGATGAGGAAGCCGTCGCCGAAGGCAGCTATGTGATAATGGTGCGTCTCGCGCCAGGCGAAGAGATTGGTGAAGGTATACTCCGATGCCAGCGGTGGATGTGCGGTGAGGAACGCCTCCACCGGCGCACGGTCGGCCAGCTCAATCGGTTTGAATTCTGGGAACTGTGGAATCATGCGCCCTCATTACACGGGAAAAGCGGCGGCGTTGTCAACGCACGGAGCGCCTGTTGCTGTCCGGTTTACGCCTCTGGTATACTTGACGGCGTATTTTCACAGACAAAGGAACGACGATGCCGGCTACTTCTCTCGATGCGGTCGTCTCGCTGTGCAAGCGGCGAGGTTTTTTATTTCCGGGCAGCGACCTGTACGGCGGCCTGCAGGGAACGTATGACTACGGACCGCTGGGCGTGGAGTTGAAGAACAACCTGAAGCGCGCCTGGTGGCGG
>JAKIYB010000524.1:0-233 GCA_022708765.1 Armatimonadota bacterium
CGGTTCGACTCCTGGCATCCTCAGTTGATCCTCATGGATATGCATATGCCGGTGATGGACGGCTTGGAGGCTACTCGCCGAATCAAAGCCCGGCCCGACGGCGTGCAGATTCCCATTATCGCGGTGTCCGCCAGCGCGTTAGTGGAAGATCAGCAGACCGTCTTGCAGGCCGGGGTGGATGATTTTATCGGCAAACCCGTCCAGGAGCGAGAACTGTTCGCCAAGATCCAGAC
>JAKIYB010000524.1:263-3319 GCA_022708765.1 Armatimonadota bacterium
TTGCGCGACGCGACGCTGAATGGGTATTGGGATGAGTTGATGCAACTGCTGGATGCCGTGCATGCGCAGCATCCGCAACTCGCCACCGGCTTACGCCACCTGGCTGAACACTATGACTACCGAACCCTGGTCGATCTATTCACTGTGAAAGGACACCTCCCCCATGACGCAAAACGTGAATAGCGCCACCATCATGGTGGTCGATGATCTGCCGGCTAACTTGACGCTGCTGGCCGGCATGCTGAAGGACTGCGGCTATCGTGTGCGACCGTTCACCCTGGGCGAGATGGCACTGACGGCGGCCCAGACTGATCCGCCCGATCTGATCATGCTGGATATCACCATGCCGGAGATGGATGGTTACGAAGTCTGCCGGCAGTTGAAAGCACGGCCTCAACTGTGCGACATTCCGGTGATTTTTATCAGTGCACTCTCCGAGGCAACCGATAAAGTGAAGGCCTTCGATGTCGGCGGCGTTGATTATGTGACGAAGCCCTTCCAATTTGCTGAGGTGGAGGCACGGGTCTCGACCCATCTGCGATTACGGCGGTATCAGCTGCACCTCGAGCAGATGGTGGCCGAGCAGGTCCAGGAGATCAGCGCCGCCCAGATGAATACGATCCTGGCGTTATCGAAGCTGGCGGAATCGCGCGATGATGACACCGGACAACATCTGGAACGCGTGCAGGCGTTTTGTCGGATACTGGCCACCGAGTTACAGGTGGCGTCTCCCTACGCTGAGCAGATCGATGCGGCGTTTATCGACAATCTGGTGCAAGCGAGTCCCCTGCATGACATCGGCAAAGTCGGGATTCCTGATGCCATCTTGCTGAAACCCGGCAAGCTGTCCCCGGACGAATTCGAGATCATGAAAACGCACACGACCATCGGCGCCCAGACGCTCGAGGTCGTCCGTGCTACCTATCCGCACAACGCCTTCGTCGCGATGGGGATGGTGATCGCCCATTCCCACCACGAGAAGTGGGATGGCACCGGATATCCCGACGGCTTGGCGGGTGAGGCGATCCCCCTAGCCGCACGAATCATGGCGGTCGCTGATATCTATGATGCCTTACGCTCGAAACGTTGTTACAAGGAGGCGTTCTCCCACGAAACGAGTCGCACCATCATTCTCCAGGGGAGTGGCGCACACCTTGACCCCATCCTTGTCGACGCCTTCGACCGCGTCGCCGCTGCATTTGACCGCATCCGCACATCCATGAATGATGGCGCGCAAGGTGAGACCAGCAGCGTCACCGTATAGTGGTGGTCTGGCAATCTCTGCTGTTCCGGCTTTGCGCCTGTGTGCTCGATCTGAAAGAGATCACGTTTGCTTGGCATAATTGCTGGCGCCGGCCCAATCGATGACCACCACGGGGTCATCGCCGACGACCCAGGCATCATGCCCTGCCGACAATCGTATCACATCGCCGGCCTGTGATTCCATTTCTGTCCCGTCCGCCAGGAGGACATGCATGCGGCCGGAAAGCTGATACTGGAAATGCGGTGCCTCGCACCACTCAGTGCCGGCTATCGGTTTGACGTGCAGTGACCAGCGCCAGCCGGGTTCCAAAGTCACCCGTCCGACCACTCCACCACCGATATGCACCAGTTCTAACTGTCCCTTTTCAAACGTCCGCACTTCATCAGGAGTAGAAAAATGCTTGAGCTCAGCCTGCGCCATGAGAAAATCCTCCCTGTGAACAAACGACTTTCCTGATGATACTATCCTGCGGGCACAGGCGTGCGCAGAAAGCTTGCTACTACTGTAAGAACAGTTCCTTGCGGCAACACGATGACCCCACTAATTTTTTCCACCGGCACCAGCATATTGCGCCGCCTCCGTGATGAGTATGCTCTGCCCACCTTTCGATATGGCAGAACACGTTCGACGATGCCATTGATACTCGCAGTAGCACCAGTACTGCGGTTTTACTCGCTTCCGGGTTCTGCCCCCGGTGCAACACTGTCGGCACGCTGATGAGCACATGCCACATCTGGTAAGCAATGGCATTGAGACAACGACTGAGCTTATGGTTGGCTTTAAGAACAGTTGCATCACATACGCCCGCATGGCAGCGGCCATGAATGGCATTACGAGAAAAGCGTTCGCCTGAACCAGCTTTGGATGAAGCGCGCTCTCCTGGTCGGCGCTCATCAACATCACGGGGATATCCACGGTTCGGTGGTCGTTGCGCACAGTTTCCATCAAAGCGACCCCGCTAATGTCAGGAAGACGGCAGTCTGACACGATCAACGCGGGTAATTCATCGGCATGCGTGAGATACTGGAGCGTCGATAATCCATCTGCCACAGCAACCACCCGATACTCAGCCAGAATACACGTGAATAACTCACGTACATCCTCCTTATCTTCCACCAGCAGGATTTGCTCGTGCCGATTCATAGCGTCCCCCATCGTAGACAAGGGATTGTCTAACCCCTCAATAGCATATCAGGATGGCGTTGAGCAGGCCATCAGAGAATTCCCTGATACTCACAGGTTGCCGATGCTTTCCGCGATATTGGCGACGGAGATATGCAATGTGATACTGACCGGGCATCCTACACCACGCGACGGCGGATTGCCCTGAGGTCATCATGGATGTCACACATGCACGTAAAAATCCGCGGATCGAAGTGCCCCTTGCTGGCGACCATCATGGTAAAGGCCTCCGGTTCGGAGAAGGCTGGTCGGTAGACCCGGTCGGTCAGCAACGCGTCATACACATCAGCAATCGCCACGATGCGTGCGCTCTCGGGGATCGCGTCTCCGGCCTGTTTGTGCGGATACCCGGTGCCATCCCAGCGTTCATGGTGGCACAGCGCGACGTCATGCGCCATGTGCATCAGGGGGATATCTGATCTCTCCAAAATGTTGGCACCGATAAGAGTATGCCGTTGCATGATGGTGAATTCCTCTGGCGTGAGGGTACCTGTCTTGAGCAGGATCTGGTCGGGGACACCAATCTTGCCGACATCATGCATCGGGGCTGCCAATCGCAGCAATTCGACCATGTCGGATGACCAGCCGAGCGCGTTGGCAATCGCGGCGG
>JAKIYB010000525.1 GCA_022708765.1 Armatimonadota bacterium
GCCCAGGCGCGCGCAACGGCACATAAGAGCAGTCCGATGAAAGCCCAGCGCACGATCAGCACCTCCTACTCGCGGAACTGGATTGCATACAAGTCGGCATCCTCCAGCGCCACGCGCAGGCGTACCGGTGTGCCGGCGAGGATGGACAGATCGTCGCCGCCTGTCCAGGTCGCCGCGGCATCAATCTCGTCACCGTAGAGAGGAGGGAAATCGGCCAACGTGAAGCCGCGAATAGGCACGCCATCCTCGCGCTGCAGCTCGCAGCGCAGGCTGCCCGCCGCCGAGGTGGCGTAATTCAGATGCAATTGCGAGCCGGTGAAGGTGAAGGCCCGGGTCACCATCTCGCCGCCCGGCACGCCGCCATGCACCGACGCAAAGCCGTGCTTGCGCACCGTCAGACGACGCAAGCGGTTATCCGGCCACGAGTAGTGCTCGCTGATGTAGAGCGAGAATTCGTCCGGCGCTGTTTCGGCGATGCCCCAGGCGGTCATGTTGCTGCGCTGCGTCCAGTTGCGCTCATCGCGACCCGGGCGCACCCACGCTTCGCGGAAGGTGCGATCCCAATGCACGCCGTCGCGGCTGGTCATGAAGACGGCATCCGAGACGCCGGGGCTCTCATGCGCCAGCACCTTGTGCCGGGTCGGCAGGAAGCGCTTGGGGAAGGACAGGTAGATATGCTCGGCGCCGGGACAGGACACGGTGGCATTGGTGTAGAACTCCTCGTGCGGCACGTCGTAGGCATTGGGCACGGGGGTGGTCCAGGTGAGGAAATCCTCCGAGGTGCAGCTCTGGATGGCGCGGAACCACTGTGTCTCCTCGGTGGGGAAGATGTAGCGCGAATAGGAGCGGTAGGCGCCGATGCGCGCGTCCCAGAAGGCGATGTTCTGCGAGTCGAAGGCGCCTTCCGTCATCACCGGCGTCTCCCGCAGCAGCGACCAGTGGATGCCGTCCGCTGAACCCAGCGCGTACAGCCCCGCATGCTCAAATCCCAGCCCGCCCAGCGCTTTATAGCGCGCCGCCGGGTCGGCGGCGGGGTTTGTATCGAGGAAAGCGGCGAAGTTATGCGAAATCACCCCGCGCCAGATGATATTGTTGGCGGTGTTGCCGTTGAAATCTACTAATCCCAGCTTCGGGCGGGCGAAGGTGATGCCGTCGCTGCTCTCGGCGTAGCACGTGGGTTCCCAGCCGTTGCCGTCGGCTTCCGAGGCGCCGCGGTAGTACAGGCGAATCTTGTCGCCGTCCTGTACCACGGAGTAATACCCGGTCCAGTGGTTCTCCCATGGCTGATCGGCGATAAAGACCACCTCGCGCTTCACCGGCGGATGCAGGCGCAGGGCGGCGCCCGCCATTCGCTCAATGAGCCAGTGATCCACGAACATCTCGACGCGCGATCCGATCTCCCGCATGGCGCACCTCCAACGGGACTATTCTATGCGAAGCCTTGCCCGCTGTCCAGCCGTGCAAAATTCCGCCAAAGAAAGCGCAGCGTCAGCAGGAACGCGCAAAGATGCGTCGTATTGATAACAGATACAGTGGATAATTCCGGTCGTCAGGTTTCATAACGCATGGCATCGCGTATTTTAGTCTGCTTCCCAACCAGTGACGCGCTGGGCCTCCGGGCTGAGGCGGCGCAGTTGGCGCTCGGGCTGGCGGCGCGCGGCGATGAAGTGATCGCCGTGGGCGCGTCGGGTCCGTGGCGTCACCTGCTGCGCGCGTCGCGGGTGACGGCGGACGACCTCCCCTGGCCGTGTGAGGAGCGCCGGCTGGCGCGGGCGCTCCACGACCTCGACCCACAGATCATCCATGCCTTCGGCGCCTATATCGCGCACAGCGTACTGCCGCTGACGATGCTTATCGGCGCGGGCGGAGTGGCGACGCTGGGCCATGACGACCTCCCCGGCATCATCCCGGCGAATTTTCGCACCGCCTCCGCAGTTTTCGTGCAGTGCAATTACCTGCGCGAGCAGGTGGCGCGCCGGCTCCCCACCATCCCCGTCATCACCACCGGTTACCTGCTTTCACCGGATGACGGCACGCCCATCACGCGCAACCGTTTCCTGGCGGCGGAACTGGGGGTGGAGGACGAAGTGCCGGTGGTGCTGCTGGCCGACCGCTATAACGGCAGCGAGGCGGATGTGGCACTGGCGCTTATCGAGGCGATGCCGCACATCGCCGACCACCTGCCCGACCTGCAGGCGGTGATCGTGGGTGACGGCCTGCGGCTGCCGGAGTTAGAAAGCGCGGCGCTGGAGGTGAACGAGCGGCTGAGCCGGCGCGCGGTGTTGCTGCCCGGTTACCGCGAAGATATCCGGCAGCTCCTCTCGCTGGCCACGGTGTCAGTCGGCTCCGGGCGCTTTGCCATGGAGGCCATCGGCGCCGGGGTGGCGCTGGTGGCGGCAGGCGCGGCGGGGATGATCGGCACCTATACGCCGGATACGGCGCAGGTAGCGGCCTTTACCTGCTGCGGCAAGCACGGCAAGCTGGACCCGCTTACCGCGCGCGCGCTCGCGGCGGAGGTGATCGGCCTCTTCGCCTACCCGCAGTACCGCGAGCGCTTCGCCGCCGAGGATCAGGCCGCCGTGCTGACGCAGATGGAACGCACCACTCGCACCGCGCAAATCGCCACCTACTACCGGCGCACGGCGCCGATGGGCGTGCTCACCCGCGCGCCGCACCAGGCAACCCTTGTGCTACCCGATGACCTGCGGGCGCTGCTTTTCACCCTGCCGGGCATCGCCGCGCTGCGCGAGCAGTATCCGCTGGCGCGCCTGACGCTGGTGGCGGCGCCTGTCCATCGCCGGCTGCTGCAAGCGCTGGAACTGGGGCAATCGGTGCTGGAGAAGCCGCGGACGGCGCGCGAGTGGGGGATGCTGGCGCGCGACCTGCTGCGCCCGCGCGCGGACGTCTGCATTACCTACGGCGACACGCTGGCGGACTACGCCATCACTGCCGCCTCACTTGCGCCGCACCGGGTGGGTTTCGCCGAGGGCGGTGGTTCGCTGGTGCTCAGCGATCCCATTCACGTGCGCGGCAGCGAGTCGCCCGGACGCATGACACAGTTGCTGCATGCGCTGGGGGTGGCGGAAGGCGCGGCTGCACCGCCCCCGGATCTGCCGGCGGATATTCGCGAGTTGATGGACCTGACGCTGGTGTCGCTGGGCGTGGAGCCGACTGACGGCTTCATCCTGCTCAGCCAGCAAGCCGCGCCCGGCCGCGAGTGGCCGGCGGCGTCATGGTCCGCGCTCATCCGGCTACTGACCGAGGAGACGGCCGACACGCTGCTGGTGCTGGACGAGCGCGGACTGGGCC
>JAKIYB010000526.1:0-3012 GCA_022708765.1 Armatimonadota bacterium
CGCAGGCGGTGATGCCGCGCGAGATTTCCCAGGTCACCGTCATATTCTGATTGCCGGACGCATACCCGCGCTCCGCCGACCACACCGCCGGATCGGCCAACCGATACGCGTAATAGGCCATGCGCGCGCGCAACACCTTGCGCTCCGCTTCCGATACCAGCGGTGTATCAATCACGCCGTCATACAGGATAGGCGCGGGCGACCCGGCGCAGCCGAACTGCATGCCCCACAGGTCGTAACTCAATGCCTGCCGCAGGCGCGCGAGGAGCTTCGTTTTCTCCCCGACTTCCTGCGATCCCCCGCTGACCAGATACGCGCCCAGCGCAAGGTCCGTGCTCCAGTTCGGCATATACTGGGCGTAGATATCCTCTTCCGACCGCGCACTGCCGTTCTTTAGCAGTTCCTCAAGCCGCGCCTGGTCCACCGGGCCTCGCTTCCACAGCGCCTCGAGTTCCGCTTTTTTGATGAAAAGGCAAGGGTGCCGGCCTTCGTCACCCGGCCAGTCCAGTATATAGTCCTTCACTTCGTCCAGCCGCGTACCGACTGTCGGCCGCGTCTCCAGCGGGAAGGCGCGTTCCGGCTTGTAGTGATGCCACTGGAAAAGCGCGGCTACCCCTTTCATCGAGCGACAGTCGCTCACCGTCCACTTGCGTACCCCCTGCGCGGCATTCACCTGGAGTAAAATTTCGCCGGTCGCCGGGTCTTTCATGATCGGCAGGCATTTTTCGCCCCACCCCACCCACAGGCCTTGTGCGGGGTCGGCTTCGTCGGGTTGAAAAATCTCCTCAATCGGTTTGGGCTCCACCCACGCGCCGGGATCCAGGCTGCGAATTTGCAGCTCGCGCTCGTTCTCCAGATTGCGGGCCAGCAGCCCGTCCTCGGTATCATCGAGCCGCAGGCGGATGCGTGTCTGCGTGAAGGTGCCGAACCAGTCTTCCCAGGGGGACAGGCTGGTCACCAGTCCGGCGGGACGTCCCTGCGGCGTCTCGTATGTCGCCAGCGGAATATCAGCCCAGTCGAGCTGGTTGTAACCTGCCGGTTTCATGAACTCGAAGCGATCTTTGCGGATTTCATCCTGTATCTGCAGCACCAGCGGCGGCAGCCCGCGGCTGAGCACCAGCGTAAAGCCGTCCTTCGGCTGGTGCCCAGTCACCCGCGTCTCCATGCGAACCGTATTGTCGCCGGCGGCGACCCGCAGGGCGAGCTCCAGAACAACGCCGGTTTCATACGTGTAACGCGCCAGCACCCGCGCGTAGACCGGCCCGTTATCCGTCAGTGTTGCGGAGTAGGCGGAAATCATCCCTGGTCCATACATGGCGCTGCCGCCGAACCAGGTGCCGTTGGCCATCCGCATGGCGAGCACCGGTCCTGGCACCTCCGTCGCCGTGACGGGCCGCGGGTACGTCTTCTCGCCCAGCGGCAGCCGCGCCCCGAACTGGCGGGTGACAATCTCGACGCGCTCCTTTTCGAGCGTTACTTTCATGTCGGCGGCGACGGGCGCGGCGGCTTTCGTGCCATACCGCAGCGTGTAGGTATCCGTCGCCAGCGGCGCAAGACTGGTGATGAAGGCGATGTTTGCCGACTTCACCCAGCGGGTGTCCGGCCAGTATGCGATGTCGGTCAGTTGAACGGGCAGCGGACCCCGCGGACCGGTGAGGGTGACCGAGCGCACATCGCAAGCGCCGCGTTCCGCCGTAAAAGGATAGTGCAGCAATTCGTTGTTCCACTGCTCCCCCAGATACTCACGCAGGACGATCTGCTGCTCTCCCGCCCATCCGATCACTGGCGTAATAGCTACGCCCAGCATTACCAGCGCAAGGATCATCACCCACGTTTGCATGGCTCTCCCTTTCACGCGGCGCCTTCCCGGCGCAGATTCAGCAATTCGGCGTTCCCCGGTGCCTCACTATACCGGATGCTCCGCGCTGCCGCCAGTCAAAACATGCGTATGTATAAAGGATGGGTAAACGAAAAAAGAGGGCCACGCCGAAGCGCGCCCCCCTGTGGCTATTGCCTGAACCGGGACGTTACTGCCCGAGCTGGAAGCGAATGAAGCGTACCACGGTGAGCTCCTTGCCGACGGCTTTGGCGACCTCAGCGATCAGGCCTTTGATGGTCTTGTCGGCGTCCTTGATGAAGGGTTGCTCCATCAGGCAGGTGTCTTTGAAGAATTTCTCCAGGCGACCGGCGGCGATGCGGTCGAGGAACTCTTCCTTCTTCCCCTCCGCCAGTGCCTGATTGCGGTAGATTTCCATCTCGCTGGCGATGACTGAAGCGGGCACGTCTTCGCGAGTCAGATATTCCGGCACGGCGGCGGCCACCTGCATGGCGAGATCCTTCGCCAGCGTGCGGACGGGGTCGCACGCGCAACCGTCAATCTGCACCAGCACGCCGATCTTGCCGCCGAGGTGGATGTAGCTCTCCACCACGCCGTTGGTGGTCGCAAAGCGGATGCCGCGGCGGAACTGGATGTTCTCCCCCGTTTTGCTGATGGCTTCCTTGACGGCGGCCTGCGCGTCTTCCGGCAGGTCATCGGCGCCCACGCTCTCCGTCTGCGCGCCCAGCAGCCAGCCGGCGATCTGCGCGGCCAGCGCCTGAAATTGATCCGTCTTCGCCACGAAGTCGGTCTCGCAGTTCAGTTCCACCAGGCTGGCGGCGCTGTGATCGTCCGCCTGCGCGGTCGCCACGGTGCCTTCGGCGGTGGCGCGATGCTGGCGCTTGCCGGCCTCAGCCTCACCGCGCTCGCGCAACAGCGCTACGGCGCGCTCCATGTCGCCGTCCGCTTCTACCAGCGCGCGCTTGGCGTCCATCATCTTGGCGCCAGTCTTATTGCGCAACTCCATGACCATTGACGCGGAAATTTCAGCCACGGTATTCCTCCTTCACCCGTCTCTTCTGGAGACGACACATACAGTGAATTGAAAATGTACGATTGTCAATTTTCAATTTGCATTGCCTGTCAAGACTACTCTTCTTCGCCGATGATGCCGTAATCCTTGGCCACTTCGTAGT
>JAKIYB010000526.1:3065-3300 GCA_022708765.1 Armatimonadota bacterium
GCTCCTCTTCTTCGTATTCCTCGTATTCCTCGACCGTCAATTCCTCTTCTTCGACCACTTCCTGTTCGGGCAGCGGGCGGAAAGGCGAGGTGTAACCCATGTCGCCGTGGAGTTCGATCATGCGGTTGTCGTATTCCTGGCGACCATCAATGATACCGTCGGCGATCTTGCCGGCGATGAGACGAATGGCGCGGATGGCGTCGTCATTTGCCGGAATCACGTAGTCGGCCATATC
>JAKIYB010000527.1 GCA_022708765.1 Armatimonadota bacterium
CCGGTCGGTTGCCAGTACGGACAATCAGGTCCGCAGGTCTGATATGGGGTGCTCATAGTTTTTCCTCCAGTGGCGGAACCCAACCGGGGCGTGGCGTGAGTTCCCAAGGTTTCGGGTGGTCGGGGAAGATCGCGAAGTGTGCCTCTGGCGCAATGGACTCTTTGAAGCCCTGATAGTAGCGCGCGCAGAAGTGGGCCTCGATGTCACGGGGATACACCCCGTTGGCTCTCAGGCAGATTGCGACGTATTCCTGGGGCGCGATGCACTGGTAATGCGGGTGCTGCTGGCCGCCGGCGGCGCAATCACGCTGGAATGACTGAAAGATGAAGCTGAAGTCTCCTCTGAAATAGGTGAGACCCCCACCCCATGTCGCCCAGGCCGAGCGAATCCAGTTGCCAATCTCCCTCAGCATGAACAGTTCTCCCTCTGGACAGCGATGGGGTGTAAAGTCCCTGAAAATCACGGTATCCAGATCGCAGGTCAGCACTGATGCGTCACTCGGCCAAAGGGCGCGGTAGTGTTCGACCTGCCCCCAGAAGGTAGCGCCGGCTGTTCGATCGAGCACGAGAGGGATTGTCTCGATGCCCGGCACGTCGACATCGCTCTGACAGACGAAGCGGAATGGCGCCTTGCAGTGCACATCAAATTGTCGTTTGAGCCAGTGGACGTGCTGCGGCCCATAGACACCGCCGGATCGGAGCAGGCAGGTGATGATCAATGGATGCTCATCATCAATGGCGCCGTACTCATCAATGGCGTGCTGATCATATACATCACGCGCTCGGACCGGCCCCACGGCCTGACCGTCACGGGCCTCATGCAGCAGCTGCCCGTAACTCAGCGGTAGCAGTCGGCCGCCTGGAGCGTCGCGCCATGCAGGCATGCCGTCATCCAGATACTCGAATTCCTCGCCCAGGGCCGACGCGCAGGCCCTGGTGCAGATGGCGCGCTCGCGATAGCAGCGCCCAGCCAATGGCCCATGCGGATAGTGCACCAGGAGCAGGCCGCCGTGGCCGATGCGTGGAGCCGGGCGCATGCCCTGATACTGCTGTGGGGTAAGCGAGTGATTGAACGTCGCCCGGTTGATGGGAAACTTCTTGGTGCCGGCGACGTACCCCCAGAAATAGGTGTCGCCTGAGCCAGTCGAGAGCAACGGGATGCGGCCGCCCAAGGCGTGCTCGTAAAACTCTCTGGTCATGGCCAATGCCATGCCGGGGTGACCGTATGCGCCCCGTTCCGACAACGCGTGACCCGCCGACTCCAACACGCCCAGTTTGCGGCCGTCGTCCTGCTCGGCGTAGTACATGTGGCTGTGCGGGCTGATGACATCGTGCTCGCGCAACGCCGAGGCGACTGCGGTGGCCCAGTCCTGACGAGCGAAGGCACAATCCACGTCCACAAAGACCAGCCCCTCAATGCGGCTGTCCTCCAGCGCGGCATTGGCGCCGATCGTCCACAGTGCCTCCTTGAGCCAGATGCCCCGCGATCGATCGCCGATGGTCCGGGAGATGTAGCGCACGCCCGGCAGCGCGGCAAAGTATCTGTCTGCGCCGGGCTCGGCAGCCTCGACCATGACAATGGCGCCGGGCAGCGGTCGTGATTGCAGGGTCCACGCCAGTGCCCGCCGGGCGGCAGCGACGCGCTGTGGGTCGTGCCCATGATGGCAGAGGACGAGCGCGAGATTGCTGATTTCTGCCGGCGCGGTCGCCACCACCGGGATGCGCAGCGCGGGATAGTTACCTGCGCCGGTGTTGAGGTGTTTGATGATTTGGTCTAGCATATTTTCCTTAGTCGTTTACGCCCTCATAGGCGCCGATGGTCGGCGGATCAGACCGGGTAGCACCGGTGATGTCGGTTGTTATGCCCGCCACGGCGACACCGGCGCCGATGAGAATTGAACCCGTCAACGGGTCGAAGTCACCGAAGCTGGCTTCCGGCGTACCGATGAGGTTCGTCGAGTAGCCTTTGGCGGTGACCGTACCGAGCGACGTGAAGTTCGCCAGGGTGTTGTTGGTGCCGAGTACCAGCGTGTTTGCATCGACATAAGGTGAGGCGGCGTTGTTGGTGCCGTTGGAACCGAACGAGAGCATGGTGATGGTGGAATCGAACACCACGCAGTTTTTGGCTGATGAACCGGCAGCGCGTGGGGCCACGCAACGAACGGCGGTGACGAACGAACTGTTGTTGCCGAACAGGAAGCTAGACGTGTTTCCGTTGGAACGGCAGTTCATGATAAGGCAGTTTACCGCCGCCGTGTACACGATGCTGCACAATCCGTAACCGGTGTCGGAAGAATCGGTCAGACAGTTGTACATCTTGCACTCGGTAGCCGCAGTCCCGACGATGGACGAGAAAGCTCCGCCGTTGCCAAGGTTTCTGCACACGCAGTTGGTGAACGTGCATCCGGTCGCCGCGGCGTCTGTAATATATGCCCCACCTATGCCGCTATCGGGGAAGGTTCCTTTGACGGTAAGGTTTGTCTCAGCCGTGCAGTTGATGAACCGGCAGTTGTTTACCTGCTCGTAGTCGGCTATTGCGGCCCGCATTGTGTAGGCATCGTTAAACGATGGGCGCAGCTCGGCGGTAACGATGGTTTTACAGCTGGAGAATACGCAGCTGTATATTAAGCCACCGGCGACAGCGTGGTAACTGAGATTGTTCCGTTTGTCGTAGTCGGTGGTAATCGTTTCGGAGTCCCAAAGACCACCCTCGCAGGCCACGAACAGACAGTTGACGGCGCCCAGCTTGGTGCCGCAGGTGGCGGACCCGTCGAATATGCAGTTCGTTACCGAACCGGTGCCGCCGGCTTCATTGATGGCGATGCTGTTGAACGAGTCGAAGGTCAGTCCGTCTACGGTGACGGTCTTACCGGTCTCCACCGATACTAACGCCGTGTTCGGACTAGTTTCCGGGAGGATGATGGTTTTGTTGGTCCAGCCGTTGCGGGTGGCCCAGGTGCCATCGGCTGCGGTGAAGCCACCGAACAGATAAACCGTCTTATTGGTGATGGGGGCCAGCACGTCGTAAGTGCCTTCCTGCAGGTACAGCACGTCGCCGTCGTTGGCAGCCAGCATGGCGGTGTAGATGCCGGCTTTGGCATCGGCCCAGCTGGTACCATCCTTGGTGCCTGCGCCGGTCGGGGTGACGTAGATCACCTTGGCGCCCTCAGCGAGGGTTGGTTCCGTGCCATTGTCCCACACCATGCCATAATCCGTCGGATCGTGCGACACGTCAACAGCGACGTATCCAGCACTGACGCTGGTCGTCTGGCCGGCCGACACGGTA
>JAKIYB010000528.1 GCA_022708765.1 Armatimonadota bacterium
GTGGGGGTGGTGAGCTTCACCGGCGCGGACGGTACGCGGGTGGCGACGCTGCTGCACTACACCTGTCATCCCATCTTCGGCTATCCGCATCGCTATATCATCGGCGACTGGCCAGGCGCCTGGGCGGAGCTGGCGCGCGCGGAGGGCGGCGTGCCGCTGGTCATCAATGGCTGTTGCGGCAATATCGCACCGCTGGACCACCAGAATCCCGATCACATAAACGGCGTGCCCGGCGGGCATCGGGGGATGGCGGAGAAGCTGATGGAGACGACGACGGTCATCCAGAAGCGCCTGGAGGCCACGTCCGCGGCGCCGCTCGGATGGGCGCGGACGCGGCTGCGCCTGCCGCTGCGCCGGCTCACGCCGGAAGCGGTCGCGGATGCGCGGCGCCTGCTTGACGAGCATCCAACGCCGATGTTCCTTGATGAGGAACGCACGAGGGTGGACTGGGATTGGGTCTATGCGGTCGGCGTGTTGGACCTGCACGCGCGCGAGATGCGCGATCCCACCTTTGCGTATGAAATTCAGGCCTTCCGCATCGGCGATGTCGCCCTCGTGACACTGATGGGGGAGCCGTTCGTGGAAGCGCAGCTCAGCATTAAGCTCGAATCGCCCGCGCGTTATACCCTTGTCGCGCATTTCTGCAACGGGTACGCCGGCTACATCCCCACCGCGCGCGCCTTTGAACGAGGCGGTTACGAAACCCGCACGAGCAACGGCTCGAAATTCGAGCCGGACGCCCTGGAGCGGATTGCCGATACGGCATTGGAACTGCTCAACGGCCTCTTCGCCGAGGTGTAAAAAATTCGAGAAAAATCTTCACGCTGGAAGGTGATAGAGAAAAGAGCGAGAAGAGTTATTTAAACGTTTACACACCACGTTTCAATAAGGGGGACAGATCATGGTATCCGGCACGACGCCCGGTGTAGACTGGCAGGCGAAAGCCCGCGCGTTGCTGAATGGCCGCTCGCTGGCCATCGGCGGATTCGCGCAGATGCATATTACGCATTATGACGCGGACACTTTCGAGCGCTACGTGTCGCAGGCGGCGGAGTTCGGCGCCACTCACGTACATGTCGGCTGGGCGCCGTTCCACTACGGAAGCTGGTACCTGCCCGATAATGTAGATCCGTATGCGTCCTGGAGCGTCGGCAGCATGGGCATCCTGCGCTTCTTTCCGCCGAAGGCGCTGCAGCCGTGGGTGACGTTAGAGTCCGCCAAGCCGCTGCAGGCGTGGGTGGAGGCGCAGGTGGCCATCCTACGCAAATACGGGTTGAAAGGGCAGGCCTCCGGCTGCGAGCCGCAGTGGCTGCCGGAGGAAGTCTATCAGGCGCATCCGCACTGGCGCGGCGCGCAGTGCGAACTGGGACGCATCGCTCGCATGCCCTACTTCGCGCCCTCCATTGACGAGCCGGAAGTGCTGGACCTGTACCGCGAGGCGACGGCGGAAATCGCTCGTCGCTTTCCCGAAATTGAAAGCTACAGCTTCCTGGGGAACGACTCAGGCGCCGGCATCGCCTGGTCGCCGTGCCTGTATCCCGGCATGAACGGCCCCACTCAGTGGCGCATGCGCGATCCCGGCGAGCGCATCTGCGCCTGGCTCACCGCCATGCAGGAAGGCGCGGCGTCCGAAGGCGTGGAGATCACCGTCAACACCATGTCCAGTGGGCTGCCAGCCGGCACGGTGGCGGCGGCGCGCGCGCTGTGCAAGAAAGGCCAATACGTCAATAGCAGCAACAATCTGAATGAAAATCGCGGCGGCCCCGGCGCGCACCTGGGCGGCGGGCTATGGACGCAACACTACCCGGTCGTCGGGCTGGGCCAGCCGGTGGAATTCGTCGCCGGCCTACAGCAGATCTTCAATAATCCCGACGGTGACCAGCGCATCTGCTCCCTCGGCTACGATGAATACCACATGCCGCTGGCGCGGGTGCTTATTGAATCGTTCCTGGAGAATCCGGGCACCGGCCTGCTGAACCGCGACACGGTGCTGTTGGCGGCGGCGGAGAAACTCACCGGGTCGTCATCCGCAGCGGAAGAATTGGTTGGCGTGTGGGCGGATTTAAGCCAGGCCCACCTCTCGATGAGCAAAATTCCGCAGAAGGGCGCCGGCAGTCTGCTGATGCCGTGGCTGACCGTCAGCGCGCGCTGGCTGGTACGCCCGCTCGTGCCGAAACCGGAAGAGCTGACCGAGGAAGAGACCGCGCACTATCGCCCATTCCTGTTCAGCGTGAATTCCGACGAGGAGAACGCGAATTACTGCCTGATCCTCGGCAAACCGCTCTTCAGCGGTTCCTGCGCGGTGTGGATGACGCGCTGGAACCTGGTGGATGCCATCAATCGCATCACGAGCTGCCGGCAGCGGGTGAAGAAACTCGCGCGCGGCTGCGCGGACGCGGAGTTGGCGAGTGGACTGACGCTCTTCGCGGCGCGGTTAGGTGCCTATGCCTGCCTGGCGGAGACGATCCGCAACACCGTCATGTATCAGTACGCGCTGGACACCGCCGGGGAGCCCCAGTTCGGACCGAACATGATGGACTACGACGACAACATCATCTACGATATGCGCGCGCTGTCCTTCCGCAAGATCGCGCGCGAGGAAGTGGATAACGTCGCCGACCTGCTGCGCATCCTCGATGAGCACCCGGGCCCCATCTTCCACCTTGGAGCGACGCCGGCAGAGGAGACCGTCTTCACCTACGGCCCGGCGCTGCGCGATTACCTGCAGCGCAAGCTCGACATCATGCTGGCGCACTGGCAGGATTACGAGGAACTGTATCCGAGCACGAAAGTGTGGGATTTCGAGCCGGCGCCGCGCGGTAATATCGCCGCGGAATAGTACTCACTCAGTGGGGCGGCGCGGGAACCCGTGCCGTCCCACCCCCCAGAGGAACCCCACTCCCCAGGCCAGGTGCATCGTCGGGAAGATAACGAGAAGCGCCGGGACGAGCGCCGCGCCGCGACACAGGCCGGTATGCAACGTGGCCAGCAGCAACGCCAGCAGGTAGGCCCCGCCGAGGACGAGTAACGGCAGCGGGGTGAGCGCGGTCATCGCGGCGGCGGCCAGCAGCGCGAGGATAAAGAGCGGCGGGATGATCTGCCGCGCTATCAGACTGCGCGGATGCAGCGTCCAGGTGCGCACCTTCCCCTGGCCGTAGCGGAAATACTGCCGCCAGAGCAGCGGTAGCGTGCCCCGGGCGTAATAGGTGCTTTCCAGCGACGGGTCGAGCAGGATGCGTCCTCCGCGTTCGCGCAGGCGGCAATTCG
>JAKIYB010000529.1 GCA_022708765.1 Armatimonadota bacterium
TACGGCTGGCGGAAGAGTGCGCGCGCCACGTCATACGCATGCTTGGGTTGTCGGTCGCGGGTGACCACGCCGAAGGGACTGGTGGTGAGATTGCGGATGGCGTTGATTTCCGGCCACGGGTGATCGGCAAAGCACCAGATCAGGATGCCGCAGACATACGGCGCCGCCATGCCGGCGAATTCGGCGGCCAGCGCGCCCGCCTGCGTGGCTTCGCCCAGCGGGCCGTCGCTGAATCCCTCCAGGCAGGGGTAGCCGAATTCGGTGATGAAGATCGGTTTGTCGGGATACGCGGCGTGCAGCGTCGCAAGCTGCCCACGCCAGAAGCGCGTGGATTCCGCGACATCGTAATCCGGATTGCCGGCTTCCATGCCTTTGAACCAGGTGGGGTAGCCGTTGACGCAGAGCAGGTCGTCCAGTGGAAAATGCGGCGCCGTCGTCCAGACCGATTCATCCGCGATATGTACCACCAGCCGCGAGGGGTCCAGTGCTTTCGCGTGCGCGATGAGCGCGTCATTGCCCTCGCGCACGCCGGGCCGCGCCTCGCGCGTCTCGTTGCTTACGCTCCAGATGATGACCGAGGGGTGGCTGCCGTCGCGGGCGATGAGCGCGGAGAGCTGGCGCCGGGCGGCGTCCAGCTTGCCGGCATACCGCGCTTCTCCCTCATCCAGGCCCGTCCACCAGTAGACGGGTATCTCACACATCGCCAGCAGGCCCAGTTCGTCGCACAGGTCCAACTCCCCGGGATGGTGCGGGTAGTGCGCCAGCCGCACGAAATTCGCGCCGGTCTCGCGCATGGCAAGAAAGTCCCGGCGGGCGGTCTCCAGGTCCATCGCCATGCCTGTGTGCGGCGAATCTTCGTGGCGGTTGAAACCGCGCAGCACGATGGGCCGGCCGTTGAGCAGCAGGCGGCCGTCTTCCACGGCGACGGTGCGGAAGCCGACGCGCGCCTCGAGGCTATCAGTCAACTCGCCATCCGCCCACAACTCGACGCGCGTGGTATACAGCGCGGGATCGTCCGGCGACCATAGACGGGCGCCGGCTACTGTGCCGTCAAAGCCGACGCCGATATCGCCACCGGCAGGCACTTGATAAGTTTCCCCCTGACGATGGACGATACCGTTCGCGTCGTACAGCGTCAGCCGCGCCTCGGTGCGCTCCGCCGCGTCCAGATCGTTCTCTATCATCACGCGCAAACGGTAAGTGCCATCCGCGCCGGCGGTCCAGCGCAGGTTCTCCAGGCGTAGCGGGGGCATCGCCCGCAGCGTCACCTCGCGCAGGATACCGCCGATAGGCCGCCAGCCGTGCTCCACCCCCGGCACTTCGCCCGCGCGCGGGGCGGCGTCCACGCGCACGGTGAGCACATTCTCCTCCCCATAGCGCAGCAGTGCCTCCACCGCGAAAGCGAACGGCAGGAAGGGATCCGAATGCTCACCCAGGCAGCAGCCGTTCAACCAGACCGTCGCGCGATAATTGACGGCGCCGCAATGCACCCGCACCGCGCGCCCCCGCCAGGCCGCGGGAACGGTGAAGGCGCGGCGGAACCAGCCGTAGCCCTGGTAAGTGGTTAATCCGGGTCCGCAACCGTCAAAGCCCGCCGGCAGCGTCACGCGCCGCCAGCCGCTGTCATCCATCTCCGCGGCGAAGTACCCCGCGCGTTCGCCGGCGTTGAAGGGGTCAACCTGAAAGGTCCAGGCCCCACGCAGGTCCAGGGTCTCGCGCGATTGCCGACGATGTGCCATCACCATGTCCTCCGCGTATGCGTTCCGTCCTTCAATACGCAAAGAATGTGAAAAATTCCTTCCGCGCGTGGGAACGCACCCGGGGCAGCCGTCGTCAGGAGAGGTAAACTTGATCGCCGACCGGCGGTCCAGAAGGAGTGTCTATGAAACCGATTCTCGCGTCCGTGCTGCTGGCGGTGGTTGTCGCCATCTTCGCCACGGCGATTTTCGCCGTGCCGCCCAAAGGCACGCAGGTGACCGTCGCCGTGCAGGGCTTCCATTGCCAGCCGTGCCCGGACAGCCTGGTAACAGCGCTGGCGAAACTGCCGGGCGTCACCGAGGTAACCGGCACGCTGAAACCCGCCCGCGTCACCGCGCGGCTGGATGAGGCGAAAATGACTGTCAGCCAGTTCGTGGCCGCCATCAACGCCCAGCCGACGGCGATGGACCCGAAAAAGACCTACACCGCGCGATTGACGGTCTTCGTGGACAGCGCGGCGACCGCCGGTGAGGAGCGGATGTGCCCGAGCTGCGCGAAGGAGATCAGCAAAGCGCTGCTCGCGATTAAAGGCATCAACGGCGTGAAGTCGGATGACACCGGCAAGGTGGTCACCATCGGCTTCACCAGCACCGCGAAAGTCACCACCGCCGCCATCGCGAAGGCGCTGGCGAGCACGAAGTCGAAATTCACCACCGCCTTTACCGATCCGAACGCCGGTAAAGAAGAGGCGGCGGCGGGCGATCACTGCTCCGGCGGCGCCTGCCCGATGATGGGCGGGCGGTGACGTCTCTCCGCCTTGACGCGCGCCCGGTGTTTTACGATCGTGCAAGCGCCTGAAGGAAGTTCGGAGGGATTCCGATCTTGCTGAGCTTCAAGCCGGCGGCATCCGAGATGCCGCCGGCTTTTTTCGTGGGGAGGCCATCACCGATATGCAGCCCATCGCGGATCGCCGCTGCTGGCGGCGGCGCGGGCGTTGTTGGAACGGATGCTGGCGTGAATGCCGGCTGCACCTATCCCACGCCGGCTTCGGCCTTCACCGCGTTGTAATAGCAGCCGTAAATGGTAAACGCGACCGGTATCGTGAACAGAATGCCCACGATGAGGGCGAGCGCACCGGCGACGTAGATAAGATAGAGGAGTAGCATGACGAGGAATGTATACCATCCACGCCCGGTAACCATCTGATTACTGACACGCATCGCATCCAGGACGCCATATCCCTCCGCGACCAGTGGATACGCGAAGGCAAAGCGCAGGGTGACAGCGGCGACGACGATCATCGTGGGTATCGCCAGCAGCCAGTATATCGGTTCCGCGGTAATGTCCCGCCCCGTGGTGAGTGCATGCGACAGGGAATAGGTGACGGAATAGATCAGCAGCGGTATTTCAATAACCAACACAATGGCGATAAGTAACCAGAACAAACCGAGCCAGCGTAGATAGTTCGTGAACCCGCTAAATAGATCACCGATCTGCGGATAGTTATCGTTAACAATATTCAGCCCGAAACGGACTGCGCCGCCAATCAGC